>JAHRXD010000096.1 GCA_019104825.1 Comamonas sp. | reverse complement strand
CGCTCGCTGAACGTCAGGCGCAGGCCACCCTTGCCCACCACGGCCTGCGGCGGCCACTGCACGGGCATTTGCACGCGGCCATCGATCTGCTCCAGCGTGGCCTGCTGAACGGCCAGGGGCACGGCCGGCAGCAGGCGCTGGCTCACGGCCACGGCATCCCTGGCGCCGGTCTTGGCATCGCTGGCCTGCAAGCTCCAGTGCAGCACCCCTTCATGGGCCTGCGCCAGAGCGGTGGGCACCTGCACGGCCCACTGCACGGTTTTCGCATCGCCGGCCGCAACCTCGACCTTCTGGGCGGACAGCTCCAGGCTGCTCACCTGGGGCTTGATCTGCACCTGCATGGCCTGACCGGTGGTGTTGCGCACGGTGAACAGGGCGGTGAACTGGTCGCCCTCGCGCACCACGGGCGGCAGGCCGCTGATGAGCTGCAAGTCCTGTGTGGTGGCAATGGTGGCGCTGCCAGTGCCGAAGCGGTCTGACCCCTCGTCGGCAATGGCGACGATTTCAAAGCTGCTCAAAGCATCGTTGAGGGGCACCGTCACCTGGGCGCGGCCCTGGGCATCGAGCTGCACCACGGGCTGCCACAGCAGCAGGGTGTCGAACAGTTCGCGCGTAGTGCTGCGCCCGCCCCCGCCGCCCGGGGCAGCCGCCTTGCGGCCATAGTGGCGCCGACCGACGATTTCGGATTGCGCCGTGGCGGTGCCCACGCTCCAGCTACGGTGGCGCCACAGCCCTTCGGCCAGCTTCCAGCTGGTGTTGGGCATCAGCTCCAGCAGCGCCTTGTCCACCGCCGCCAGGGCCACCTGGGCATGGGCCGCTGGCTGCCCATCAGCATCCAACACCTGGATGCTGACCTGCGCCTGCTCGCGCACCTGGTAGCGCGGCTTGTCGGTGCTGACCTTCACCTGCAGTTGCTTGCCGGCATCCTGCACCTGGATTTCGGCCACGCCCAGGCGGAAGGCCGGTTTGCTCAGATCGACCATGGCAGTGGGGGCGGCGTATTCCTTGTTGCCGTTCCAGTAGGCATCCCACCACTGGCGCGGCGCCTTGTAGCCCCAGGTGAAAAAGCTGTACCACGGCACCTCGTACAGCCGCCCGCGCAGCGCCAGCACGCTGACGTACACATTCGGCCCCCAGCCGGCCTGCACGGGCAGCTCCACCACCGGCTTGCTGCCCTTGATCTGCACCACCTCGGCGTGCAGCACGCCTTCGCGCTCCACGCTGACCAGGGCCGTGGCTTCGCGGAAGGGCATCCGCACCTGGAAGCGGGCCGTCTGCCCGGCGGCGTAGCTGGGGTTTTCCGGCAGCACGTCCATGCGGTCATGGTCTTCGCCGCCAAACCACAGTTCGCCCTGGCCCGTCACCCACACGGTATCGGCGGCCTGGGCCACATTGCCGTCCTTGTCCTGGGTGGTGACGATCAGCTCCACCTGCCCCGGCTGGGTCAGATCGGCCTCGCAATAGAGCAGACCGGCGCTGTCGCTCTTGCCGCTGCACAACTGGCCCAGGACAGTGCGCTCGGTCTGGTTGTCGTAGCTGTAGAAACCGCCCACCAGCCGCTTGCGGGTGGTGGTGGTGCGAGTCAGCACGGCCTCGACCTTCATGGCCACGCCCGCTTGCGGGCGGCCCTCGGTATCGACCGCCACGGTTTGCAGCTTCAGCTTGCGCTGCACGGACACCCAGCTGTCCGCCAGGATGCCCGGCAGCACCGCCGCAGGCCACAGGGTATGGGTGCTGCGCAGGGTCTGGATTTCGCCATTGGGATCGGCAAAGTTGGCCTCCAGCAACAGCTCGCGGGGCTGCTGCACCGGCCCTGCGCTGGGCAACTGGACTTGACCCTGGCCCTGCGCGTCGAGGGTGACGGGCAGCTTGTCGGCCAGCAGGCGTTCCTGCTTGGTCGCTGCGCCATTGGGCGCGGCAAAGCTGTAGCGCGACCAGCGCGGGAAGTAGACGCCTCGGCTGCGCAGCAGGGCATTGACCTTGACCTCCTGCCCCTTGGCCGAGCCGCCGTTGAGGTATTGCAGGCTCACGGCCACCGGCAGCGCCTGCGGCTGCACCAGGGGCGCCTTGGGCACGGGCTGGATGCTGCCTTCCAGCACCGGCAGGCGGAAGGCTTCCACCCGGAACTGGCCCGAGGACAGGGCCATGGCCCGCCCTTCGTCATCCCAGCGCAGCTCGATGCGGTACTGCCCCAGCTTGGCGGCAGGGGGCACGGCAAAGCGGCTCAGGGCGTAGCGGGCATAGCCCCCCTCCTCGCTCCACTCCAGCGGCAGGGTGTAGGTCTGACCACTGCCGACGTGGGTGACGACCGCCTCGAACACCGGGGGCGCCTTCACCCCGACCAGCCCTTCCATCCTTTCGCGGCGGATGAAGTGCTTCATCGACACCGTTTCGCCCGCCCGCACCAGGGTGCGGTCCAGCACCGTGTGCGCCACGACCGGCGCTTCGTCGTCCCAACTTCGGGGCAGGTTGAAGCGCCAGGGTTCGATGCCGCGCTGCCAATCGCTCCAGATAAAGGCCATGTCCCCATCCTGGCGGGCGCTGACGAACCATGTCCGGCTCTGCGCAGACTGGCTGCAGCGCGGCGCTTCACGGGCAATGTCGGGCAGCAGCAGAATGCCCTGGCTGTCCGTCAGCCCCTGGGCCTGCACATGGCCATCGCAACTGGAAACCTGCACCTGGGCGCCGGCCACCGGCTGGCCCTTGTCCAGGCTGGTGACCCAGACGGCAGCGTTTTCCCGGCCAAACTTGGCATGCACGGCCAGATTCGTCACCAGCGCCGTGGTGCGCACGAACATGCGCCGCTGCGCCCCCAGGCGCTCGTCCAGCAGGGCTGCGCCCAGGTTGGGCGAATCGATTTCCAGCACGTGAAAGCCGGGCTGCTTCAGCGGCACGCCAATCACTTCAAAGGGGCGAGGATCGCCCTCCTTGGGCGCAGGCAGCAGCACCTGCTGCACCTGTTTCTGCCCTTGCAGCAGGGAGATGCTGCGCGTGGAGACAGAATACTCGTCCACCTCGCGGTAATCCGCCTCATCCTCTTCATTCGTCCGGGGCCGCGGCTTCATCGGCGCGGGCAACGGGCCTTGCACGTCCCTGGCCGCCACTTCGCGGCGCACGCTGCCCCAGCGGTAGCGCTGCAACTTGTTCCACCATTCGATGATGGCGGCATCCTCCGTCAGCACCAGGTCGCGCAGTTGCGCTGTCGCATCGCGCTTGTCCAGCCCTTCGATATGGCGCACGGTCAATGGCAGCACGGCAGTGCCGTCGCCATCACGTTCCTCGGCAAACCGCTCCAGCACGCCGAATTCGTCGCTGGCGAACTTGGCCAGAGCTGGTGCGGTGCCGGTCTTGACGGTCAGGGGAAAGCTGGCGGCATTGCTCAGGGGCCGGCCACTGTCGTCGGCAAAGTTGTCCGGCAACTCCAGGCGGTAGCTGGTTTCAGGCTGCAGATACGGGCCGAAGGCCAGGCGCGTGACCGTATTGCCCTCGTCGTCCTCCTCGAACCTGGGCGCCAGTGCGCTGCCGCCGCCCACCAGACGCACCTGGGCCGCCACGGTTTTCTCTATTTGCGCACTGAAGCCAAGGTAGACGGGCCGAATCGGCAGGCAGCCCGACTGGGCGTTCTCGCGTTCGCAGGTCATCTCTGCAGTGAAGGCGCTGCGCACCTCGAATTGGAATACCCGCGTCTTGCGATTGACCACGCCCCCTGCCGTCTGCACCCCGGCGCCGTAGACCAGTTGCACCTCGCTGCCCGCCGTCAAGCGCCGGTTGCAGGCCAGCAAGGCCCATTCGCCCGGGGCTTTTTCCACGGCGTTTTTCAGCCGCAGCCCGTCCAGAATGGCAGCGGCATCCTGGCCCTCCACCCAGCGCAGGGGGATGCGCTCGCCCACGTCCTTGCTGCGGCAATAGCTGTGTTCCAGCAGGCTTTCCTTGGTCGGTGCGGCGTTGAAGCGCAGCACGAACACCTGCTCCTCGTCGATCGGCTGGTAGGTGTCCGGCAAGATCTGCTGCACATGGGGGCCGGCCACCTCGAATTGATAGCTGTCGGCGCCCGTCAGCGGGGCTTTTTCAGGGGATTGAAAGGATTTTTCCAACTGCACCTGGCAGCGCACCCCGGCCGGCACAGTGCGCTCGAACTGCCACACCCACTCGCGGGCACTGTTCCAGCGGCCCGTGCCCCGGGCGCTCTGTGGGACAGAGCAGCTCACGCGGGCAGGCGCCGCAGCTTGCGGATCCCCGAACCGCACGGCATCCTGGTCCGTGCGCAACACGACCTGGCGCACCTCATTCACCACCCCCTGGGGCGAGAGTTTCTGCACCTGCAGCGCCAGTGCCGGATTGGCCAACAGCCCGGCAACAAAAATCCCCAGTGTCAGCCCTATCCGGCGATGCAACATGCCAAGCCCCTTCCGCTTGCATAAAGGAAATGCAAGCCTAACACCATCCTCCGGGGGCGAATGCTATTGATCATCACCAAAAAGCATTGCTTCCAGCGCACACCAGTATTGTCTTTCGGATGACTTTTACACTCAAATCTTTATTTAATATACGGAAACAGCTCTTATTTTTTTGTTGTTTTTCCCTGCCTATGCTGACAATCCCGCACGACGACGCGCCGACATTCCGGTAAGCTGGCCGTTTTTTAGCCCAGTCCAACAACACAGTGAGGATGTTATGAGCAGCGAACTAATCGTACGGTTGAACCCCCAGCAGGAATGGCGCGTTGACCTTTCGCGCCTGGAGCCCATGGGGGTGGAAGCGGCCCGCCAGTGGCTGGACGTGCAATTCACCACCCTGGAATGCGAGCCGCTGCGGGCCAGCGGCAAGGTGCTGCTGGCCGACAAGGTGCTGGTCGTGGCCCAGGCCGCCGGCCCGCGCCTGCTGGACGACGAGGACTGGCGCACCACCTATGCCCGTGCGACCCATGCCGTCCTGGTCAAGCCCCTGATCACGGTGGACGTGGGCGCCATGGCCGTGACCTACTAATACCAAGTCACTAAGCCCCACCGGGCGCCGCACGGGCGCCCGTTCAAAAGGCGTGCTGCGCCAGCCACTGCTCCAGTTCGGCCAGTGGCAGGGGCTTGGCAAACCAGTAACCCTGGGCCTCCTCGCAGCCGTCCGAGCGCAGCAACTGCCAGTGCGCCTGCGTCTCCACCCCTTCGGCCAGCACACGCAGGCCCATGCTTTGCCCCAGGGCGATGATGGAGCGGCAGATGGCCCGGTCGTTGCGGTCGGTCAGGATGTCGCGCACAAAGGACTGGTCAATCTTCAGCTGCGCCAGCGGCAGCCGTTTCAGGTACGCCAAAGAGGAATACCCCGTCCCGAAGTCGTCCAGGGAAAACTGCAGGCCCAGCGCCTGCAGGGCGCGGATTTTGCCGATCACCTCGTTGATGTCCTTGAGCAGAATGCTCTCGGTCAGCTCGATGAGGATTCTTTCCGGATTCGCCCCGGTTTCCTGCAGGCACTGCTGCACCTGATCGACAAACGAGCTGGCATGAAACTGCCTGGCGCTGACGTTGATGGCAACTTCCAGTTGCGCCGTATTGGCCGACGACTGCCACGCTACCTGCTGACGGCAGGCCTGCAGAAACACCTGGCGCCCAATTTCCAGAATCTGCCCGCTGGCCTCGGCCACCGGAATAAAACGCCCAGGTGGAACCAGGCCCTGCTGCGGATGCCGCCAGCGCAGCAGCGCTTCGACCCCGATACAGCGGCCATAGGCATCGACCTGGGGCTGGTAGAACAGGGAAAACTCCCGATTCTCCAGAGCCCGGTACAAATCCTGCTCCACCTGGGCATGGGCATTGATTTTTTCCTGCATCTGCGGGTCGAAAAACCGCACCGTGTTGCGCCCGGCTTCCTTGGCCTGGTACATGGCCAGATCGGCCCGCTTCAATAACTCGTCGGCGTCGATCTCGTGCCCGAAGAACAGCGCCACGCCCAGGCTGGGGGTGATGCGCACGACGTTCTTGTCGAACCTGTAGGCAGGATTGAGGGCGCGGTTGATCTTCTCGGCAATGTCCCTGGCAATATGCACGGCCCGGGCCTGCACCTGGTCCAGGTTGTTCAGGAGGATGATGAACTCGTCGCCACCCAGACGGGCCACGGTATCTTCTTCCCGCACGCAATGCAGCAGCCGCTTGGCCACGGCCACCAGGAGCTGGTCCCCCGCATCGTGGCCCAGGGTGTCGTTGAGCGTCTTGAAATTGTCCAGATCGAGAAAAATCAATGCGCCATAGGCATTCTGCCGCGCCGAACCGGCCAGCCCCTGCTGCAGCCGATCACGCAGCAGGCGGCGGTTGGGCAGGCCGGTCAGGGGGTCGTAGAAGGCCAGATTGGTGACCTCCTGCTCCGCCTGCTTGCGCGTGCTGATGTCCAGCAGCACCCCCAGCAGCCCGCGATCGGTGCCATGCGTATCATGAAAGCGCGTGCCGCTCAGATTGCCCCAGAACTGGCTGCCGTCCTTGCGCTGGTACAGCCGTTCGACATCGACGGAATGGATATCGCTGGCCAGCAAGGCGAGCATTTTCTGGTGGCTGACGCTGCGCTCGGTAGGGTCGACCAGCCCCACATAAGGCGTCCCGATCAGCTCGTCCACCGCGCAGCAGAACATTTCCGCCATCCGCTGATTGGCCAGGACGATCATGCCCTTCTTATCGACCAGGAAGATCCCGGCACTGGACGTATCGAAGATCTGCTGCAGCAAGGATTCGCTTTGGCGAAGCCGGGCATCGGCCAGCTTGCGCTCGGTGATGTCTTCGATGAAGCCGTGGTAGACGATCTCCCCGCTGGGCATGGTGAACGGCGAGGAGTTGGCATACAGCCAGTGCAGCGCCCCGTCGGGCATGACAAAGCGAAATTCACAGAAGAACTCCCCCTTGGCCCGCCAGGTCGACCGATCCATATCGGCAAACCCGGGCCAGTCCTCGGCATGGATTTTCTGGAAAAACAGCATCGGGTCGGCCATCACCTCGGCCGCCGTTTTCCCGGTAAACCGCTGTATTCCCTCGCTGATATAGATCAGATTGGAAAAGTCGCCCTCCTCCAGCCGGTAGCGGTACACCACCACGGGCAGGTGGTCGGTCAGGTCCTTGAGTTCCGACTGCAGGCGCTCGCGCATCACGCGGTGCATCAGCAGCAGTGCCGCACACAGCAGGAGCAGGCCCACGGCGGGCAGAATCCACAAATACTCCAGGGCCGCACCAACCGCCTTTTGCTGACGGTGGTACTGCCACAGGCTGCCCAGCAGCACCAAGACACAGGCCGCAACCAGCCCCCACAACAAACCCATGGCCTGCGTAAGGGATGGTTTGATTTTTTTAACGACCACAACCTTCTCCCTGGATAGCACCGATAACACTCCACGCGCATTGTCCGCTGGGGGCCGCCCGGCCAAACCTACTTGCAAACACCTATGGCAACAACCGGGCTAGCCTGGCCCGAACCGCGCCGCCAGCGCCTGCAACAGCTGCATATGGATACCGCCGAAGCCGCCGTTGCTCATGCACACGATGGCGTCGCCGGGCCGGACTGCCGCCAGGACTTGCTGCACCACGGTCGCAATGTCGCCGGCCGTCAGGCCCGCATCGCCCAGCGGCTCCAGCGCCTGCGCAGCATCCCAGTCCAGGCCCGCCGTGTGGCAGAAGGCCAGGTCGGCCTCTTTCAGCGCCCAGGGCAGCTGCGCCTTCATGGTGCCCAGCTTCATGGTGTTGCTGCGCGGCTCGAACACCGCCAGGATGCGCCTTTGCTGGCCCACCTGCTGGCGCAGCCCGTCCAGGGTGGTACGGATTGCCGTCGGGTGGTGGGCGAAGTCGTCGTACACGGCAATCCCGGCCACGGTGCCGCGCAGCTCCATGCGCCGGCGCACGTTCTGAAAACGCCCCAGCGCCACGCAGGCCGTGGCCGGGGCCACGCCCACATGCTCGGCGGCAGCAATCGCGGCCAGGGCGTTGAGCTGGTTGTGCTCGCCGCTCAAGGCCCATTCCACCCGACCGACCACCTGTCCGGCACGCAGCACGTCGAACGCATGGTGCAGCCCCTGGGCGGTGAAGTCGCTGACGGCACTGCCGAAGCTGCGCACCTCGCTCCAGCAGCCCTGGTGCAGCACGCGGGCCAGGGCTTCTTCCAGGCCGTTGCTGACGACGCGGCCCGTGGCCGGCACGGTGCGCAGCAGGTGGTGGAACTGCCGCTCGATCGCGGCCAGATCGGGAAAGATGTCGGCGTGGTCGAACTCCAGGTTATTCAGCACCGCCGTGCGCGGGCGGTAGTGGACAAACTTGCTGCGCTTGTCGAAAAAGGCGGTGTCGTACTCGTCCGCCTCGATCACGAACAGGGGCCGCTCCTGCCCGGCGGCCAAGGCCCCCAGGCGGGCCGAGACGCCAAAGTCCAGCGGCACGCCGCCGACCAGGAAACCGGGCGCCAGCCCCGCGCACTCCAGCACCCAGGCCAGCATGGAGGTGGTAGTGGTCTTGCCATGCGTGCCCGCCACGGCCAGCACATGGCGGCCTTGCAGCACGTTTTCGGCCAGCCACTGCGGCCCGCTGGTGTAGGGCAGCCCCTGGTCGAGGATGGCTTCCA
>JAHRXD010000070.1 GCA_019104825.1 Comamonas sp. | reverse complement strand
TCGGCAAAGCCGGTCTGGATCAGCATGTCGCCCCAGTCGTGCATGTCGGTGAAGCTGTGCCCGGCGGGGGGCCAGCCCAGCGCGGCGTACAGGCCGCGCAGCGTCTGCACCGTGTCCGGCCCCAGGCAGGAGAACATGACGAAACCATCGACGGCAACACAGCCATGCCACTGGCGCAGCAGGGCCAGCGGGTCGGCCTGTTCGTGCAGCAGCATGTTGGCCCAGAGCATGTTGGCGCCCAGCTCGGGCGGGGTGGCGACCTGCACCTTGGCCTGGCGCCAGGGCTGCCACCAGGGGGCGGCGGCCCAGCGCTGGCGGGCGGCCTCCTGGGCGGCGGGCTGGCTTTCCACCACGTAGCACAGCGCCTGGGGGTAGCGTCCGGCAATCAGGTCGTGTGTCGCCACGCCGCCGCGCAGGGCGTGCCAGTGGCACCAGACGGCGGGGGGCTGGGCGATCCAGTCCAGGCGCTCCTGCATCCGCCGCCCGACTTCTTCGTGCAGCCAGGGGGAGAGCGCCGGGGCGCTGCGCTGCCAGCGCCGGGCGGCAGCGGGGTCGATGGTGGGGGGCAGGAAATCGGTGTCGGACATGGGTTCACACAAAGCGCCGCGCAGTATATTGGCCCGATGCTTTCAAACGCGGCCCTGTGGCTATCTTCCCGCCTGCCCCAGCAATGCCTGGCCTGCCATGCCTGGGCGCGGGGCGGGCCGCTGTGCGCGGCGTGCCGGGCGCAGTTTGCGCCGGTGGCACAGCACCGCTGCACCGGCTGCGGCCTGCCTTTGCCGGATGGGGTGGCGGGGCAGCGTTGCGGCCAGTGCCTGCGCCAGCCGCCGCCCTGGCAGGCGTGCCATGTGTGGGTGGATTACGGCTACCCGTGGGCCGACGTGCTGACGCGCTGGAAGCTGCACCCGCAGCCCGCCCTGGCGCGGCCCATTGCGCAATGGCTGCGTGCCAGCCCGGCACTGGCCGCTGCGGTGGCGCAGGCCGATGCGCTGGTGCCCGTCCCGCTGTCGGCGCAACGGCTGCGCCAGCGCGGCTTCAACCAGGCGGCGCAACTGGCCCGCCTGCTGGCGCCGCAAAAATGCTTACTCACGGCCTTGCAGCGGCCCCAGGAAACGCCCAGCCAGCGCGGCCTGACGCGGGCGGCGCGGCTGCGCAACCTGCGCCGCGCCTTTACCGTGCCGGCGCCCGCGCTGGTGCAGGGGCGGCACATTCTGCTGGTGGACGACGTGCTGACCACCGGGGCCACCCTGCGCGGCGCCAGCCAGGCGCTGCTGCACGCCGGGGCCGCCACGGTCAGCGTGCTGGCCGTGGCCCGCACGCCCATGTGATGGCGCAACAGGCGCACAATCGCGCCCCATGTTTCATATCGTGCTTGTCCACCCCGAGATTCCGCCCAACACGGGCAACGTCATCCGCCTGGCGGCCAATACCGGTTGTCGTCTGCATTTGATCGAGCCGCTGGGCTTTTCGATGGAAGACCGCCACATGCGTCGCGCCGGGCTGGATTACCATGAGTACGCCAGCGTGCGCCGCCATGCCGACTGGCAGGCGTTTCTGGATGCGCAGCAGCCCCCGCCCCAGCGCATGTTTGCCCTGACCACGCATGGCAGCAGCAGCGCGTTCGGCCTGCAGTTCCAGCCGGGGGATTATTTTGTTTTCGGTTGCGAAACCAAGGGGTTGCCGCAGGCCATCCGCGAAGGCTTTTTTCCGCCTGCGCAGCGGCTGCGCCTGCCGATGCGCCCCGACCAGCGCAGCCTGAACCTGTCCAACGCCGTGGCCGTGACGGTGTTCGAGGCCTGGCGGCAGAACGGTTTTGACGGCGCGGTCTGATATTGAAAAGAGAGCTGTTTCTGCTGGTATTCATTGATTTTCAGATGGTTTTCAATCTGAAATCCAATGATGGAGAGCGGTAAAAGCTACTGAATTTGATAACTTTTTGATCAATTGGGCTGGCGGCGCACAAAGAACAAGCCCGCGCCGATCAGCATCAGCAAGCCGCCGAACACCCGGTTCTGCCCGCGCTGGGCGCTGGCGCTGCGCATCCAGCGGCGCAGGGCGCTGGCGCCAAAGGCGTAGCCGTGCATCACCAGCACATCCACGCCGACGATGGTGGCCGCCATGATGAGCAATTGCAGCCACAGCGGCTGGCTGGCGCTGAGGAACTGCGGCAGCACCGCCACCATGAAGATGATGCCCTTGGGGTTGGTGGCGTTGGTGAGAAAGCCGATGAGCAGCCGCTTGCGCCACGGCAGGTGGGCCGCATCCCGCAGATGCGCCACATCCAGCGCATTGCCCGCGCTGCGCCACTGGCACCAGCCCAGGTAGATCAGATAGCAGGCGCCCAGCACCTTGACCACGGTGAACGCCAGTTCAGAGGCCACCAGCACTGCGCCCACGCCGCCGCCGGCGATCAGCAGGATCAGCACCAGGCCTGCCTCCAGCCCCCAGATCGTGGTCGAAGCCTGGCGCACGCCGTAGGCCAGGCCGTGGCTCATCGACAGCACCGCGCCCGAGCCGGGGGACACGGCGATAAAAATGCTGGCCATCAAAAACGCTATCCAGGTGTGAAATTCCATGCTGCTTTCCCATCGCCGGGGCGGCTGTCCGGCGCAAAAAAGGGAGCATCTTATGCCGTCGGCGGCAGTGCGCCGCATCGCGATGCGGGATGCCCCCCTGCGTAGCGGCGGCACAGCCGTTGAGGCCGCGCATTCGGCAACGACAATAAAGGCGTATTGCCGCCAGACCCCGATTGCCCATGTCCCGCTTCCTGCCTTCCCCCGCCCTCCAATCCGCCCAGCGCAGCCTGCGGCTGGCCGCCCACCGCGCCGGCGCCGTGTGGCTGGGCCTGCTTGCGCTGGGGATGGGCCTGGGGGTGCTGGTCACCAGCAACGGCCTGCCGTGGTGGCTGGCGCCGATCCTGTCCGGCGCGATTTATGCCGGGTCGGTGGAGTTCCTGCTGGTCGGCATGGTGGTGGCGTCGGCCCCGCTGTCGGCCATTGCGCTGACCACGCTGCTGGTGAACGCCCGGCACGTGTTCTACGGCCTGTCCTTCCCGTTGCAGCAGGTGCGCGGCTGGGGGCGCAAGCTCTACAGCATCTACGGGCTGACGGACGAGGCTTACGTTCTCATCGCCAACCTGCCGCAGCAGGCGCAGACCAGCCGCCAGATCATGGGGATACAACTGGGCCTGCACCTGTCCTGGGTCAGCGGCTCGGTGCTGGGCGCGTTGGCTGGCCAGGCGTGGTTGAGCGATCTGGCCGGGCTGGATTTTGTCCTGACCGCCCTGTTCATCGTGCTGGCCATCGACGCCTACCGCACCCGGCCCGACAAGACCATCGCCCTGGCCGCCCTCGGCGCCGGTGGCGCAGCCGCCGTGCTGGCCGGCGATGCGATGCTGCTGGTGGCCATGGCCGCCTTTGTCGTCTTCTGCCTGGCGCGGTACGCCGTGGCGGTCGCTCAAAAGAAAGAAAGGAACGCACCATGACCATCGACTGGCACTACGTGGCGCTGGCGATCGGCTGTGCTGCCGCCATCACCTTTGCGCTGCGGGCACTGCCCTTTGCCATTCGGGAAACGATCAAGGATTCCCCCCTGCTGGCCAGCCTGAACGCCTGGATGCCCCTGGGCGTGACGGTGATCCTGGTGGTCTATTGCCTGCGCATGATCGACCTGCACGACACCCCCCTGGCCACGGCCAAACTGGCAGGCATCGCCGCCACGGTGGCCGTGCATCTGTGGCGGGGCAACCTGTTTCTCAGCCTGTTTGTCGGCACTGGGGTGTGCGTGGTGTTGGCGAATGGGTGGTAGTATCCAATCGAATACAATAACGCCATATTCATCGTCAACCGCACCGAAGAGTTTTCCCGCTGGCTTGATGGCCTGAAGGACAAGGTCACCAAGGCAAAACTGATCCGCCGCTTGCAAAAAGCAGAGCATGGTTTGCTGGGCGATGTGGCGCCGGTTGGCGATGGGGTCAGCGAAATGCGCGAGCATTTCGGGCGCGGCTGGCGCATGTATTACATCCAGCGTGGCCCCGTCTTGCTCTTGATGCTGGGCGGTGGAGACAAGTCGAGTCGGCAAGCGGACATCGCCGCTGCCAAGAAGCTGGCTGCAACCGTGAAGGAGTAACAGGATGAATGCCAAAACAAAAATTGAAGACTTCCCCCGCTTCGATGCCGCCGAACACCTCAAGGACGAAGGCGACATTGCCGCCTATCTCACCGTGGTGCTGGAAGAAAACGATGCCTCTGCCTTTGCCGAGGCGCTGGGCACGGTCGCCCGCGCACGCGGCATGACCGAAATTGCCAAGGCCGCAGGGTTGGGACGCGAATCGCTTTACAAAGCATTGCGCCCAGATGCTCAGCCGCGCTTCGACACCATCATGAAGGTGATGCAGGCGCTGGGCTTGCAAATCAGCGTGCAACCTGTAGCGCACGTCTGACGTTTTACCCACCATCCCGGCACCCCGCCATCGCATCCTGCCCGGTCTGGTAATAGGGGCTGGAAATATCCAGCATCCCCAGCACGGTGTGGAAGTAGGCATCGTGCGTCAGCGGCTGGGCCAGCCGGGCGCGGCTGCATGCTTCGTGCCAGCCGGTGCGCTCTTGCAGCGTGCCGGGCCATAGCACCCAGGGCACGTGCTTTTGCGCCTGCGGGGCGATGCGATAGGGCAGGCCGTGCAGGTACAGGCCGTTTTCGCCCAACGATTCGCCGTGGTCGCCCACATAGAGCATGGCGGGGGCAAAGTCTTGCTCCTGGGTGCGCAGCCAGTCGATGGTTTGGGCCAGGAAGGCGTCGGTTTCCACCAGGCTGTTGTCGTACACGTTCACCAAGTCCTGTCGGCTGCAATCGGAAGTGACGTGGGTGGCGCATTCGGGTGTGAAATGCTTGCTGTCCGGGGCCGAGCGGCGGTAATACGCCGGGCCGTGGCTGCCCATTGGGTGCAGCACCAGCACCACGCCCTGCTGGCGCTGCGCGGCGGGGATGGCGGCCAGTTGGCCGTCCAGCTCCCCGATCATCAGGCGGTCCAGGCATTCACCATCGCGGCACCACTGCTGGCGCTGCTGGGGCGTGGCAATGGCCTGGGCGTCGGCGCTGGGGATGCGCTCGCACACGCCCTTGCAGCCCGCTTGGTTGTCCAGCCAGCGCACGCCCAGGCCCGCCGCCTGCACGATGTCCAGCAGGTTGCCGTATTCGGCCTTGCGCCCTTCGTACCCTTGCTTGCCCAGCGGCGAGAACATGCACGGCACCGAGGCAATGGTGTTGGTGCCGCACGACTGCACCTGCGCCCAGCTCAGTACCTGCCGCTGCGCCAGTTGCGGCGTGGTGACGCGGGCGTAGCCGTTCAGGCCGAAGTGGTCGCCGCGTGCCGTCTCGCCCACCACCAGCACCAGCAGCGGGGGCTTGTACCGGCCCGCTGCCTGCGCGGTGTAGCTGGCTCCCAGGGCGGCGCCTGCCGTCACCGGCTGAAAAGGTTTTTTCGGTTTGAAGATGGGTTTGAGCGTGACGTTGGCCCACGACACCACCGTCGCCAGCGGATTGACCAGGTAGCGGATTTCCGTGTGGTTGCGCAGCAGCGGGGCCAGGTCGCGGTACAGGCGCAGGCCGCCGCCGACCAGCACGATCAGCGCCGCCAGCAGCCACAGGGCCGAGCGCAGCCAGCCCCGGCGCTGGCGCGGCATCTGCACGCCCCGGTACAGCCAGACGATGGGCAGCCCGGCCAGCACCAGCACCTGCACCAGCAGCGCGGGGGTGACCAGCGCCCAGGCTTCCGTCCAGTTGGTATGCAGGCTGTTGGCCAGCATCGAGCTGTCCATCACCACCCCGTAGCTGCGCATGAAGTGCTGCACGCTGGCGGCCAGCAGCAGGTGCAGGCTCCACGCCGGACGGCGCACCCCGGGCCATGACCACAGCATCAGCCACACGAAGGTGGCCCCGGCAATCAGGCCGCCCAGGGCCAGGCGCTTGAGCGCCCAGGGGTCGGCAAAGTCTTCCAGCGCAGACAGCTTGTGCCACAGCGCCAGGTTCAGCGGCCCGGCGCACCACAGCGCCAGCAGCAGCGCCACGGTGCGCGGGGGCAGTGACAGGGGGGACGGGCGGCGCAGTCGGCCCGCCAGGGCGGGAATTAGTGCGGGGAATTTGGCAGCAGCAACAGCAATCATGGGGCGCGACTGTGCGCGGGCGCTCTGAACGCCTGCTGAACCCGATGTTCAGACAGCGTTCAGCTTGGGCGTGCAGCATGGCCGCCCCCTACACTGCCCCCACCATGCACATCCTGCTTCTAGAAGACGACCGCGCCCTGGCTGCTGCCGTGCTGGCGTATCTGCACACCAAGCACTACCAGGTGGACTGGGCCGACAGCCTGGCCCAGGCCCGCCCCCTGGTCAGCGTGAACCATTACTGGGCCGTGCTGCTGGATTTGAACCTGCCCGATGGCGACGGCCTGGCGCTGCTGCCGCAACTGCGCACCGCCCCGGACAGCCCGACGGTGATTGCCGTCACGGCCCGCGATCAGGTCAGCGACCGCATCCGGGGGCTGGATGCGGGGGCGGACGACTATCTGGTCAAACCCTACGACCCTGAGGAACTGCTGGCCCGGCTCCGCGCCATCGAACGGCGGCGCAGCCAGCAGGCCGGCGCCCAGGTGGTACGCGGCAGCGTGCAGATCGACCTGGCGCGGGAAGTGGTGCTGGTGGCGGGCCTGCCCGTCGTCCTCACGCCCAAGGAATGGGCCTTGCTGCGCGTGCTGGCCAGCCGCCCGGCGCAGATTTTTACCCGCGAGCGCCTGCAAGAAGCCCTCTACCAATGGGATGCCAGCAGCGACAGCAACACGCTGGAAGTGTTCATCAGCCGCCTGCGCCGCAAGCTGGGCAGCCACCTCATCCAGACCGTGCGCGGCACCGGCTACCGGCTGGAGGCGGCATGAATCGCCCCTCGCGCAGCCAAACCTCGCTGGCCACCCGCCTGGCCCGCCCGCTGGTGGCGGCAGTGGCGCTGGTCTGGAGCGTCAGCACCGCCCTGGTCGCCTGGTATGTGGATACGCAAATCCAGCACAACTTCGATACCGAGCTGGTGGAAAGCGCCCATCGCCAGCTCTACCCCGCGCTGCTCGATGCCGCCACCCCGGCCCCCGCGCACGGCGTGCGCATCCTGGGCGAAGTGCCCGGCTCCGACTACACCGAGCCGCTGTCGCTGCAACTGCGCGATGCCCGGGGCGACCTGCTGCTGCGTTCCAGCGCCGCCCCCGACCATGCCTTTGCCGCGCCCCTGCAAGAAGGCTTTTACGACACGCGCCGCCACCGCATCTACACCCTGCACGAACCGGCCAGCGGCCTGTGGCTGCAACTGGCCGACCCGCTGGAAGAACGCGCCCAGGCACGCTGGCGCACCGCCAGCGGCCTGATCGCCGTGCTGCTGCTCATGCTGCCGGTGCTGCTGTGGCTGATTCACTGGATTGCCCGGCGCGAACTGCGCTCCCTGCGCTGGCTGCAAGCGCAAATCCAGCAGCGCAGCGGCGACCATTTGCAGCCCTTGACCCTGGCCGATCTGCCGCGCGAGCTGCACCAGGTCGGCCAGGACGTGAACCAACTGCTGCACCGCCTGCACCTGGCCCTGGACGTGGAACGCGCCCTGGCCGCCAATGCCGCGCACGAACTGCGCACGCCCCTGGCCTCGGTACGGCTGCGCCTGCATACCGCCATCGAACAGGCCGAGGCTTCAGGCAGCGGACACATCGCACTGGCGCAAATCCAGCCCATCCTGCAAGCCCTGCACACCTTGAGCCACCGTACCGAACGGCTGCTGCAACTGTCCCGCGCCGAAGCCGCCGCCCAGCAGCGCACGGCGGTGGATTTGGGGCAACTGTGTACCACCCTGGCGCAGGAATTCTGGCAACAGCCCCAGGCGCAAAAACGCCTGGACTGGGAGCCACCGGACGCTGCCGTCACGGTACTGGGCGACATCGACACCCTGGCCATCGCCCTGCGCAACCTGATCGACAACGCCCTCACCTACAGCAGCGGCCCGGTGGAACTGGCCGTGCAGGCGCAGCCCCCGGCCATCATCGTGCGCGACAGCGGCCCCGGCATCGCCGCCGCCGACCTGCCCACCGTGCAGCAGCGCCACGTGCGGGCCGATGCCGCGCGCCTAGGCTATGGGCTGGGCCTGTCCATCGTCGGCAGCATTGCCCGCCAGCATGGGGCCAACTTCACCCTGACCAGCCCGGTGCCAGGGCACAGCAACGGCTTGCAGGCCATGCTGGTATTTCCGGGCGGGGCACCGTTGTAGCGGGATTCGCTATTGATAAAAGAGCTTCTTGCGCTTGAATTCACTATGTTTTGGATATTTTCATATCTAAAAATGTTTTATAACAAGCGGTAGAAGCTCTTTTTTTCATACCAAAACCAGACACTGCTCCGTAGCGCACACGGCCTAATCACCCCCAATTCTTTTGGCTACATTAGCCCCTTTGCCCTCTACGGTTGCGCCCATGCCCCTGTCCTGGAACGAAATCAAATCCCGCGCCCTGGCCTTTTCCCGCAATTGGGTAGATGCCGCCAACGAAGATGCCGAGGCCAAACCCTTTTGGATCGACTTTTTCGAAATCTTCGGCATCACCAACAAGCGCGTGGCCAGCTTTGAACACAACGTGAAGAAACACGGTGGCGGTCAAGGCTTTGTCGATTTGTTCTGGCCCGGTATGTTGTTGGTCGAGCAAAAGTCGCGCG
>JAHRXD010000050.1 GCA_019104825.1 Comamonas sp. | reverse complement strand
GGTGCGCGCGGGTGATTTCGTAGATGGTCAGGTGCCGTAGCGAGGGGAACACATCTTTCTTGAAGACGCGCCCGATCTGCTCCAGGCTGGTCTGCCGTCCTTCCTCCAGCGAGAGACGGCGATGGGCCAGCCATTGCTCGTAGACGGCCATGAAGGTGTGCTCGCCGGCCAGGACGATCGCGTGCCGCTTGCGGTTGCGTTCGCTGTGGGGATTGACGCCCTTGGCGAGCAGCGAGCGGGCTTCATCGCGCAGCGCGCGGGCGTCCTTCAGGGAAAGCGCCGGGTAGGTGCCGAAGGACATCCGGTCGCGCTTGCAGCCCCAAGAGAAGCGGAAGTGCCATGCCTTTGCACCGGTGGCTGAAACAAAGAGGGAAAGGCCGTCTGTGTCGGCCAGGGTGTACGGTTTGCCGGTCGCCTTGGCTTGGCGAACCGTGAGGTCCGAAAGCATGATCCCAACTCCTTGAAAGCGAGTTGAGTGCCATGTTTCCCATCGAGCCCCGGCTCCCCCAGCAACAATGCGGAATCGGGAAGCTCCGCATTGAGATGTACCACTTAATGTACCGGTTTTGACCGGCTGTCAGTAGATTTCGCTGGACGTCACTGGAACGGATTTTCTGGAAAAAACGAACCATGACAATGACTTGCAACACTCCATGGAGGTCCTTGGAACACCGTGGAAAGTTGAAGTGGAGCGGGTGCGCAGATTCACACTGAGCTGGAACAGCGCCCGTTGCAGGAGGCCGATGCTGCCGCTGGCGCCGGTGGTCACGGTCTGCGACAGGTCGCCGGAGGCCAGCAGGTTCGCCTCGCGCACCAGGTCGGCCAGGGGCGCGACGGCCAGTCGCCGTGCCAGCCAGCCGGCCCCCAGCGCGGCCGCGCCGGCGGTTGCCAGGGTCAGGGGCAGGGGCGCTTGCGCCAGGGCGGGTGCCAGCGCCACGGCCACGGCGGCGGCTTGCAGCCAGACCAGGCGTGCGCCGGTGCCCGCTTGCAGCCAGCGGGCGGCCTGGCCGATCAGGCCCACGCGCTGCACGGCGCCGCGATGCAGGCACAGGCGTATCCGCCCCTGCCGGGCCTGCGCCTGCAATTGCGCGTAGAGCGTTTCGGCGCTTTGCACCTGCTGGCGGGTGGGGCAGGTGCGCACCGATAGATAGCCGACGATGCGTTCGCCCGCCCGCAGGGGCGTGACGTTGGCCTGCACCCAGTAGAAGTCGCCGTTCTTGCGGCGGTTTTTCACCAGCCCCGTCCACGGCAGGCCCGCCTGGATGCTGGCCCACAGGTCGCGGAAGGCTTCTGCGGGCATGTCCGGGTGGCGGATGAGGTTGTGCGGCTGGCCCAGCAGCAGCTCCTCCTCCTCGAAACCGCTGACGGCAATGAAGGTCGGGTTGCAATAGGTCAGATAGCCCTGGGTATCGGTGACGGACACCAGGGTTTCCTGTGGAGTGAACTGGTATTCGCGGTCGGTCGTCGGTTGGTTGATGCGCATGGCGGGGGAAGGGCGGTACCTGGTACTAAATGGCGGAATCGAGGGTGGGAACGGGCGGGGCAGCGGCGGTCGCCTCCTGGCGGCTGGCGCGGCGCAGCCAGCGCTGTTCCAGCTCGGAAGGGGGCAGCGGCCTGCTGCACAGGTAGCCCTGCACCTCGTCGCACAGCAGGGAGCGCAGGGTGTCGAACTGTTCGGCGGTTTCCACCCCTTCGGCCACGGTGCGCAGTTGCAGGGCGCGGGCCATGCTGATGACGGCGGTGACGATGGCCATGCTCCCGACATCGGCCAGCATGTTGGCGATGAAGGCCATGTCGATCTTCAGGCGCGACAGCGGCAGCTTGTGCAGCCGCGCCAGGGAGGAGTAGCCGGTGCCGAAGTCGTCGATGGCCAGGGAAAAGCCCATCTCCACCAGGCGGCGGGAGGTTTTCTCGGCCTTTTCGGCGTTGCACATCAGGGCGGTTTCGGTGATCTCCAGCTCGATGGCCGAGGGCGGCACGCCGTGGCGCTGCACCAGGGCCAGTGCCCGGTCGGCAAAGCCGTCTTGCAGCGAGATTTCCACCGCCGAGATATTGACCGCAATGGTCGGCACCTCGGCCCAGCCCGCGTCATGCCACTGGCGCCACTGGCGGGCGGCGCTCTCCAGGCACCAGGCGTCCAGGGCGCTGATGAGGCCGCGCTCCTCGGCCACGGGGATAAATTCGCCGGGGCTGACCCAGCCCCATTCGGCGTCGTGCCAGCGGGCCAGCGCCTCCACGCCGCGCAACTGGCCGGTGGCGATATCCACCTTGGGCTGGTAGTGCAGCGCCAGCTGGCCGTCGGTCAGGGCCAGCTTCAGGCGCTGTGCCACGGCGATGCTGCGGGTGTGCCGTTCGCTCATGCCCGCCTCGTACATCAGGTAGCCGCCGTTGCGGGCCTTGACCTGGTACATGGCCAGGTCGGCGCAGTGCAGCAGGGCGCTGACGTTGTCGGCATGGTCGGGGTACAGGGCCACGCCCACGCTGCCGCCGATGCCCCAGGCGCGGTCGTCGATCTGCAAGGGCTGTTGCAGCAGGGCGTCCATCGCGGCGGCCAGCGCCAGCGGGCCGTCGCCGGGCTGGAGCAGGCGGGCCAGCATGAATTCGTCCCCGCCCAGGCGGGCCAGCACGTCGCCGGGGCGCAGCAAGGTCTGGGCCTGCCGGGCAATGGCTTGCAGCACGCGGTCGCCCATGCTGTGGCCCAGGGTGTCGTTGATCTCCTTGAAGCGATCCAGGTCGATGAATATCAGCGCCACCTGTCCGCCCTGTGCATGGGCCTGGTGCAGCAGGCCGTCCAGCAAGTCCAGGCCGTGCTGGCGGTTGGCCAGGCCGGTCAGGGCGTCGAACAGGGCCAGGTGGCGGATGTGGTCTTCGGCCAGATGGCGCTCGGTAATGTCCAGCACCGTGCCGTAGCCGCGCATGGGTATGCCCTGGGCGTCGTTTTCAAACGCGCAGCACACCTCCACCCAGCGCGGCAGCGGGGTGTGGCAGGTGCGGATCAGGAACACACCGGCACCCTGGGCCACGCTGGCCTGCCACTTGGCCTGCACCAGGGCGCGGTCTTGCGGATGCACGCAGTCCAGCAATTGGCCTGCGCCTGCTTCCGGGCCGAAGGCGCCGCCCAGGATGCGGGCGGCCTGGGGCGTGAGGTCGAAGCGCCCGTCCAGCGCGGTGTGCCAGGTGCCGATGTTGGCCACCTCCTGGGCCTGCACCAGATCGCGCTGCAATTGCTTTTGCTCGCGCAGGTCCTGCACCGTCAGCAGCACCCGCGCTGCTGCCTCGGGCTGCGGCGCAGGCAGGGCATGGGCGGTGACGGCCACGGGCAGGGCCAACGGCTGCGCCAGGGGGCGCACTTCCAGAATGTCCTGCGCGGGCTGCGCACGCAGCGCTTGGTGCACCAGTCTGGGCAGGCTGCCCGTCTCCAGCCACTGCTGCAAGGGGGTGCCGGCAAGCTGCCGGGCATCGACATCCAGCCATTGCCCGAAAGACTGGTTGGCGAAGACCACCTCCATCTGCGCCGTCACCACCAGCGTGCCGTAGGGCAGGTGGGCAAAGGCGGCGCTGTAGTCGCGCAGCTCGGCGATCAGCTCGTCGCGCAGCGCCATGTAGGTGTCGATGGCGATGCCCATGTCCAGAAAGATCACCTTGACCAGCGCCCGCAGCGCTGCCGCTTGTTCGTGCGGCGACAGCCCTGCAAACCCGGCCACCTGGGGTAGCAGTTCGCACAGGTAATGGCTGTACGCGCCCAGGTACCACCCTGGCGGCAGCCCGATGTGGGCATGGGTCAGGCCCACGCGCTCCCGGTTTTGGGCATAGGCCGGGCCGTAGTCGCCCGCCGTCAGGCGCTGGAAGTAGGCCGTGTGCAGGCGCTTGAGCTGTTCCAGTGCCTGCCCGTCGGGCAGCAGGGTGCGCATCTGCGGGTAGGCCATCAGGTGGCGGTAGAAGCCATCCACGAAGCCGGGGCCGTTGGCCCCGAAAGCGCTGTGCAGCTTGGCCAGGGCCTGCTCGTCGGCAGCGTCCAGCATCAGAAAGCGCTTGCGTGTCTCGAAGGTGGGTTGGTTGTTCATGGGCGTTGCCAGGGGCAGGCGATGCGTGCAAGAGGGGTGAAATCGCCTGCCGACGGGCAGCCAGGGCGCTATCCGGGCGTCAACCATCCGCAACAATTTACGTTTGTTACAACTGTATGAAATCTACGGGAAAACACGGGTTATTTTGATGAATATCAAACAATCGTTATCGGGCTTTATTAACTGATGTGTTTCCCTCGTTTCCTTGGTATAGCGCGGCGGCCCTGGCTGGCCAAAGATCGGTAAGCCCTTGAATGTGCGAATCAATGTGCGTATGAAATAGTGTTCATGGCACGGCGTGGAGCCGATGTCTCTTCCCAATACCGACTTCCGTGTGCAGCTTGGTTGGCGCGTCAAAGAGTTGTGTTCCTGCTACAGCCTGACCTGGGTGGCCGGGTGGAATCGGGCCAGGCTGACCCGACGCTGACAGCGCTGCACGCGCGTAAAAAAAATCCCCGCCAGTGCAAAACCGGCGGGGATGTTCATGTCCAGATGCAGGGGGTTACAGCGTCTTGAACACCGCCCGCGCCGCTTCCAGCGTGCGGTCGATGTCGTCCTGGCTGTGTGCGGCGCTCATGAAACCGGCTTCGTACAGCGCCGGGGCGAAGTATTCGCCGCGCTCCAACATGCCATGGTAGAAGCGGTTGAAGCGGGCCTGGTCGGTGGTCATCACCTGCGGGTAGTGGGTGGGCAGCTCGGGCAGGAAGAAGAAGCCGAACAGCCCGCCCTGCCAATCGACGCTGAAGGGAATGCCGGCGGCATCGGCTTCGGATTTCAATCCCTGCATCAGCTGGCCGGTTTTCAGGTGCAGCTCGGCATGAAAGCCCGGGGCGCCGATCAGCTCCAGCGTTTTCAGGCCGCAGGCCGTGGCAATCGGGTTGCCCGAGAGCGTGCCCGCCTGGTACACCCCGCCGGTGGGCGAGAGTTTTTCCATGATGTCGCGCCGCCCGCCAAAGGCGGCCAGCGGCATCCCGCCGCCGATGACCTTGCCCAGTACGGTGATGTCGGACTTGAAACCCTCGATCTTCTGCGCGTACAGGCTCTGGGCGCTGCCCAGGGCGACGCGAAAGCCGGTCATCACCTCGTCGTAAATCATCAAGGCGCCATGCTGCTGCGTCAGCTCGCGGATGCGGCGGGTGAAGTCCACGCTGGCCCGCACGAAGTTCATGTTGCCGGCAATCGGCTCCATGATCACGCAGGCGATTTCGTTGCCCATCCGGGCGAAGGCTTCTTCCAGCTGGGCCACGTCGTTGTATTCCAGCACGATGGTGTCCTTCACCACGTCGGCGGGCACGCCGGCCGAGGACGAGCTGCCGAAGGTGGCCAGCCCCGAGCCGGCCTTGACCAGCAGCGCGTCGGCATGGCCGTGGTAGCAGCCGTTGAACTTGATGATTTTGTTACGACCGGTAAATCCGCGTGCCAGGCGCAGGGCGCTCATGCCCGCCTCGGTGCCGGAGCTGACCAGCCGCACCATGTCCATGCTGGGCAGCATGGCGAGGATTTTTTCGGCCAGAGCCACTTCGCGTTCGGTCGGGGCGCCGTAGCTGAAGCCCTCGTCCACGGCGGCGTGGACGGTGGCGACCACTTCCGGGTGGCCGTGGCCCAGGATCATCGGCCCCCAACTGCCGATGTAGTCGGTAAAGCGCTGGCCGTTCTTGTCCCAGAAGTACGCGCCCTGGGCGCGTTCGACAAAGCGCGGCACGCCGCCGACGGCGTTGAAGGCGCGGACGGGCGAGTTCACGCCGCCGGGAATGACGCGCTGGGCGCGGGTGAGCAGGTCTTGGTTCAGGTCAGTGGTGCTGGTCATTGTCATCAAGGGAAAGGCCCGCCGTGGGCGGGGAATCGGGAAGCGGTGCATCAGAAGAAGCCGGGGCCGCCGTGGTGCCTGCGGCATCGCCTTCCTCCTCGTCGTTGGGCTGTGCCCAGAACATGCGGTCGGGAATCAGGCGGCCCATGCCGGGGCGAAAGGCGCTGCCCAGGCAGTGGTCCATGTATTCCAGGGCTTCCTGGGCGGCCTGGCCCAGGTCGTCGCCCACGGCCAGCAGCGCGGCCAGTGCGGCGGAAAGGGTTTCTCCGGCGCCGACGAATTCGGCATCGAACAGTTCGAATTTGCTGCTGCCCAGCACGGTTTCGGGGCTGGCCAGGGCGTTGTCCAGAAAGTCGCCCGCCTGGGCCATGCCCGTTACCAGCACATAGGCCACGTCCCGCGCTTCGGCGGCCTTGGCGATGTCACGCGGGGTTGGGGGGCGTTCCGAGGTCCAGTCGGGCAATAACCAGCGTGCCAGCGTGCCGTGGTTGCCCACGAGGATGGCGGTTTGCGGCAGCAGCAGCTCCTCGAAAGCGTCCAGGTACTCCTCCAGCGCATCGCCCTCCTGCCACCAGGACAGGTCGGGCATGTAGCTGATGACGGGAATTTCCGGGTAATCGCTGCAAATGCCGGCAATGGTGCTGATGTTGGCGGTCGAGCCGACAAAACCGATCTTGATGGCCTGCACGGCCATGTCCTCCAGCACGGTGCGGGCCTGATCGGCCACCAGTTCGTCGTCCACCGGGCTGTGGCTGAAGATGCGGTTGGTATCGCTGATCTGGATGCAGCAGGCCACGGTGACAGGGTAGGCACCGACGCTGGCAATCGTCAGGCTGTCGGCAGTCAGCCCCAGGGCGCCGGTCGCGTCCAGGGTGTTGAAGCTCATGATGCAAACGGCATTATTGGCTTCGGTTTCTGTGGAAGGGGGGGCAGTGGGGATGACTGCGGGGGAAAGATCTGCCATGTGCCTGCCGTGACTGACTGACACTTAAAGAAAGGGTCAGGGTAAAAGACTATATAGAATCGTTGCATTCTATGTGAACCCGTTTTAAGCTGCGCCGGGTGTTGAAATCTCGCTTCTCCGGGAAGGGGGGGGAATGCCGGAAAAAGTGTCTCCCGCAGCTCGGTGATGAAAGATAAGCAGAAACTTCAAGAAGTTATAACGACAAAGGGACGTTCCACTTGAGCACCTCCAGTTCATCATTCAAAGTGCTGGTCATTGACGACAGCAACACCATTCGGCGCAGCGCTGAAATTTTCCTCAAGCAGGGCGGTCACGAGGTCTTGTTGGCGGAAGACGGGTTTGATGCCTTGGCCAAGGTGAATGACTTTCAACCGCAACTGATTTTTTGTGACATTTTGATGCCGCGCCTTGACGGTTACCAGACCAGCGCCATCATCAAGCGCAATGTCCGGTTTGCCGACACGCCCATCGTCATGCTGTCCTCCAAGGACGGCGTCTTCGACAAGGCCCGTGGGCGCATGGTCGGCTGCGAGGAATACCTGACCAAACCTTTTACGAAAGATCAATTGCTGCAGACCGTGCAAAAACTCGGCAAGGCGGTTGGTTGAGATTATTGTTTTCTTTGAGGGTAAAGAATGCCTATTAAAAACGTCCTGGTGGTGGATGATTCCAAAACGGAATTGATGTTTCTGTCTGATTTGCTGCAGAAGCGGGGATTGTCTGTGAAAACGGCAGAAAATGCCGAACAGGCCATGGCCGTATTGGCGACGGCAAAGCCGGATTTGATTTTGATGGATGTGGTCATGCCCGGCCAGAATGGTTTTCAACTCACCCGCGCCATTGCGCGTACTCCGGAATATGCCGGTATCCCGATCATTATCTGTACCAGCAAGAATCAGGAAACGGACAAAGTATGGGGGCTGCGCCAGGGGGCGCGGGATTACATTACCAAACCGGTCGATCCGGCGGAATTGCTTGCCAAAATAGCGGCATTGGATTGACATGGGGCAGGGGCAGTCCAAACAATCCCTGCAGGAGTTGCAGAAGCGGCTTGCGCAGCGTCTTCTGGCCGCCCAGACCGATAACGCCCAGGCCGCCCAGTGGCTGGCGGTTCAGGCCGGCGGGCGGCACTACCTGATTCCCCTGGCACAGGCGGGTGAGATTTATCCCTGGCAGGAGGTGCAGCCCGTGCCGTACGCGCAAACCTGGTTTTTGGGCGTGGCCAACGTGCGCGGCAGCCTGCTGGGGGTGATTGACCTGCCGGCCCTGCTGGGACACCCGGCCGAGCGCACGCAGCAGTCCCTGCAGGACACCAGCTTGCTGGTAATCAATCCCGCGCTGCAGGTCAATGCCGCCTTGGTCGTCGACCGGTTATTGGGGCTGCGCAATGCCGATAACCTGCAGCCCTGTGCGGCGACAGAAAACCCGGGCCAGTGCTACCAGGATGGCCAGGGGCAAATATGGCAAGAACTGAGTTTGCAGGCGCTGGTGCAGTCAGCGGAATTTCTGCGTGTTTCTCAGTAATTCATTCCGATAGAAGAGGTACTAATGTCTGTCTTCCAGCAATTGGGCGCGAAATTTGGTCGTCGTTCCTCATCAGAAAACCTTAACGCTGCCGCTGCTGGCGAGGCCCTGCTACAGCAAACCTTGCAGAACTCGGACTTTCTCGATGGCAATGCCTTGCTTGAGCAAGACAATATCTCTCTGCCTATTTTGGGTTCGGCTTCGGCGGGCCAGCACCAGCGTAAATTGCTGGTAATTCTGGCCGCCAGCGGTATTGCGTTAGGTGGTTTGTTCGGCTGGGTGCTGCAGCAGACCGACCATGCCGCCAAACAGGTGGCGGCTACCGGCCAGGCGCTGATGCAGGCGCAGCGGATGGCGAAATCCGGCACCCAGGCGCTGCTGGGGGTGCCCCATGCTTTTATCGAGCTGAAGGAAAGTACCCAGGTGTTTGCCAGCAATGCCCGGGGGCTGGCCCAGGGCAATGCTTCTTTGGGGCTGGCTCCGGTGAAGGAGGCGTACCAGGACGACGTACAGGCCCTGCTCAAGCAGGCGGACGCCACCGAAAAAAATGCCAAGGCCGTGCTGGGGCAGGAGGATGTGCTGATCAAGGTGGCAACGGCCCTGCGGGACGTCAATGAGCAGTCCGGTGCATTGCTGGATTTGTCGGAGACGGTTGCTTCTCTGCTGTTGCAGGCCAATGCCACCCGGCCGGAAATCGAAGCGGTCAGCCAGATGGCCATGCTGACCCAGCGCATTGGCAAGTCCGCCAACGAGTTTCAGTCGATCGAAGGGGTGAACCCCGAGGCGGTTTTCCTGTTGGGCAAGGACTTGAACACCTTCCAGGAAATCGTCAAAGGGCTGCTGACCGGCAGTGAAGACCTGGATTTGCCGGGGACGGAGAACGACCAGGCGCGTCAGCAGCTCACCACCCTGCTGGCGCAGTACGAGGCAACGCGTGCGGATGCGGAAACCATTTTGAGCAATTTGCAGGGCCTGGTTTCGGCCCGTGAGGCGCAAAGTGCAGTGGTCAGCGACAGTGAACCCTTGCGCGAGAAGCTGGAGACATTGCAGCAGCGCCTGTCGGCCGATGCCGGTGTCGGGTTGACCGAATCCATCGCTCTGGCGGGCCTGGCATTGCTGGTGCTGTTGTGCGGCGTGGGCATTGCCCGGGTGGCCCTGCTGGACAGCCGCCAGCGGCAGGCACAGGCCGAACAGCAGCAGCGCGAGGCGCGTTTGCAGGAGCAAGAAGCCAAGCGCATCAACGATGCCAACCAGGCCGCAATTCTGCGTTTGATGAACGAACTGCAAAACCTGGCCGACGGTGACCTGACCCAGGAAGCCACGGTGACCGAGGACATTACCGGCGCCATTGCCGACTCGGTGAACTACACGGTGGAAGAATTGCGCCTGCTGGTCGGCAACGTGCAGAAAACCGCTTCCCAGGTGGTGGACACCACCTCGCAGGTGGACACCACATCGGCACAACTGCTGGCGGCATCGACCGAGCAGTTGCGCGAAATTCGCGGCACGGGCCAGGCCATTCTGGACATGGCCCAGCGCATTACCGAGGTGTCCATGCAGGCGCAGTCTTCGGCAGAGGTGGCCAACCAGTCACTGCACGCCGCCGAGCAGGGGCAGCAGGCGGTGCAGAACACGATTGGCGGTATGAATGCCATTCGTGACCAGATGCAGGAAACATCCAAGCGGATCAAGCGCCTGGGCGAATCGTCCCAGGAGATTGGTGAGATTACCGAGCTGATCTCGGACATTACCGAGCAGACCAACGTGCTGGCGCTGAATGCTGCCATTCAGGCCGCTTCGGCGGGGGAAGCCGGACGCGGCTTCTCGGTGGTGGCCGAGGAGGTGCAGCGGTTGGCCGAGCGCTCCGGCGAGGCCTCGCGCCAGAATCCCACGCTGGTGAAAAACAAACAGACCGATACCCAGGACACCGTGGCCGCCATGGAGCGTGCCACCCTGGGGGTGGTCGAGGGGGCGCGTCTGTCCGACTCGGCCGGTGCTGCCCTGGCGGAAATCCATAGCGTGTCGCGCAAGCTGGCCGAGCTGATCGAGAAGATTTCCAAGACAACGCAACACGAAGCGGGCCTGGCCAACGAAGTGGCCGATGACATCCAGCATATTTTCGTGGTGACCGAACAAACGGGTGAAGGTACCCGCAGTACCGCCGATCAGGTGCGGGAACTGGCCCGCATGGCGCAGGAACTGCGTCAGTCGGTGGCGCGTTTCAGGATCGCATAACAACCACGGGCACCCGGTGCGATGGCCGGAGTGACCCGTCAAGGATGAAGCATGTCATTGCATCAAGACACTTCCCCCCGCACGGGTCTGGCAGAACAGGACTTGGGCCCGCTGGCGTGGGTGCAGGAGGAGTTGCGCAAATCGCTTGAGGCAGCTGTCCGGCTGATGCGCCGCTTTGTGCTGGAAGCCCAGGA
>JAHRXD010000038.1 GCA_019104825.1 Comamonas sp. | reverse complement strand
GACTGGACGCAGCAGAACAAGACGTGGTTCGCCGCCGTGCAGGTGGAAAAACGCATGATGTTCATCATCCTCACCCTGATCGTGGCGGTGGCGGCGTTCAACCTGGTGTCCACCCTGGTGATGACGGTGCAGGACAAGCGCTCGGACATCGCCATCCTGCGCACCCTGGGCGCCTCGCCCGCGTCCATCATGGGCGTGTTCGTCGTGCAGGGGGCCATGGTCGGCGTGCTGGGCACGCTGGCCGGGCTGGCGCTGGGGCTGCTGGTGGCGTGCAACATCGACGTCATCGTTCCCGCCATCGAGCAGGCCCTGGGCGCCAGCTTTCTGCCCAAGGACATCTACATCATCAGCCGTATGCCCAGCGAACCGCTGGCCAGCGACATCGTGCCGATTGCCGTGATTGCCCTGATTCTGGCCTTCGTCGCCACCCTTTACCCCAGTTGGCGGGCCAGCCGCGTCAATCCTGCGGAGGCATTGCGCTATGAATAAAGTCGTTTTGCAGGCCAGCGGCCTAGGCAAGCGCTTCGACGACGGGCAACTGAGCGTGCAGGTGCTGCAAGGCGTGGACATGCAGATCCACGCCGGCGAAACCCTGGCCATCGTCGGCGCCAGCGGCTCGGGCAAAAGCACGCTGCTGCACCTGCTGGGCGGGCTGGATGCGCCCAGCACGGGCCGGGTGGAACTGCTGGGGCAGGACGTGCAGCGCCTGTCCCCGCGCGAACAGGGCCAGTGGCGCAACCAGCACCTGGGCTTCATCTACCAGTTCCACCACCTGCTGCCGGAATTTACCGCGCAGGAAAACGTCGCCATGCCGCTCTTGATTCGCCGCATGGCCCGGCCCCAGGCGCTGGCCCAGGCCGATGCCATCCTGGCCGCCGTGGGCCTGGCCGAGCGCACGGCGCACAAACCGGCCCAGCTCTCTGGCGGCGAACGCCAGCGCGTCGCCATCGCCCGCGCCCTGGTCACGCAGCCAGCCTGCGTGCTGGCCGACGAGCCGACCGGCAACCTCGACCGCAGCACCGCCGACAGCGTGTTCGCCCTGATGCTGGAACTGGCCCGCGCCCGGGGCACGGCCTTCGTCCTCGTCACCCACGACGAAACCCTGGCCGCGCGGTGCGACCGGCAACTGCGCCTGGTGCGCGGGCAACTGGTGTGAACACCGGCGAGAACACCGACGTCAAGGTTTGGCAGCCCATCGACCACTGCGCCGACCTGCATGAGCGCTTGCAGCAGACGCAGGTCGCCCTGGTGCTGTGGGGCGGGGCGCACTGCGGCGTCTGCCACGCCCTCAAGCCCCGTCTGGCCGAAATGGCGGCGCAGCACTTTGCCCACCTGCCCCTGCTCTATGTGGACTGCCAGCGCAGCCCCGCCGCCTGCGCCCAATACGGCGTGTTCACCCTGCCGGTGCTGCGCCTGTACGTCGATGGCCGCATCGCCCTGGAATACGCCCGCGCCTTTGGCGTGGCCCAGGTGCGGCAAGAGGTGGCCGCCCTGCTGGCGCGGCTGGCGGCATAGCGGGGTGGATTCAATAAAGCAAGCGGCTATCGCAGGTATTCATTGGGTTTTAATATAAAAAACATATGAAATTGTTTATTGACGTACGGTAAAAGCTCTTTTATTGATAGTTTTATGCCCACCCCCTGCTGGATCGACACCCACTGCCACCTGGACGCGCCGGAGTTCGCCGCTGACGGCCTGGCCGTGCGCGAGACGGCGCGGGCGGCGGGGGTGGGACATTGCGTGCTGGTGGCGGTGCAGCGCAGCAACTGGCAGGTGGTGCGCGATCTGGCGCACGCCACGGGGGACAGCTACGCGCTGGGCATTCACCCGCTGTTTACCCCGCAGGCGCAGGAGGGCGACATCGCCGCGCTGCGGGCCGTGCTGGTGCAGTGGCGCGATGACCCGCACCTGGTGGCGGTGGGGGAGATCGGGCTGGATTTTTTCGTCCCGGCGCTGACCACGCCGTCGGCCCGGGCGCGGCAGCAGTGGTTTTATGCGCAGCAGGTGCAACTGGCGCGGGAGCTGGGGCTGCCCGTGATCGTGCATGTGCGCCAGAGCAGCGATGCCTTGCTGAAAGTGCTGCGGGCCACGCCGGTAGCGGGCGGCATTGCCCATGCCTTCAACGGCAGTTGGCAGCAGGCGCAGGCGTTCATCGGCCTGGGCTTCAAGCTGGGTTTTGGCGGTGCCATGACCTATGAACGGGCTTTGAGACTGCGCGATCTGGCCCGGCGCTTGCCGCTGGACAGCCTCGTGCTGGAAACCGATGCGCCGGACATGCCGCCGCAGTGGCTGTACCGCACGGCGGCAGAACGCGCCGCAGGCCAGCCCCAGGGGCGCAACAGCAGCCTGGAGCTGCCGCGCATCGCCCAGGCGCTGGCCGACTTGCGCGGCATTCGTGCGCAAACCCTGGCCGAGGCCACCGGCGCCAATGCGCGGCAGGTGCTGCAAGGTTTGCCGACGTGGGGCCGATGAAAAGATTTTTGCAATCGGCGTGGGAACAAAACAGCGCACGCCGCTTTCTGATTACCCTCTTGCGATTCGATACGAAAGGATGCACACCATGCGCTCTTGGCATTTCAAACCTTTGCACGCCGCGGTTCTGTCGGCTGCCCTGCTCGGCGGGGCGGTGACGGTCGGGGGGCATGTGCCGCTAGGCAGCGCTCAGGCACAGAGCAACCCGGTGCTGGTGCAGGGGCTGCCGGATTTCAGCCCGCTGGTGGATGCGGTGGGGCCGTCGGTGGTGAACATCCGCACCATGGAAAAGGTCAGCAGCAGTGGCACCGGTGCCGATTTTCCGGGCTTTCCCGGCATGGACCCGGACATGCTGGAGTTCTTCCGCCGCTTCGGCCTGCCGGTGCCCAACATGCCGCGCCAGCAGCGCCCCGGCCCGCAGGGCGATGAGGAAGAAGACCAGCCCAGCGGCGTCGGCTCGGGCTTCATCCTGAGCAGCGACGGTTTCATCATGACCAACGCCCACGTGGTCGATGGCGCCAGCGAAGTCATCGTCACCCTGCCGGACAAGCGCGAATTCAAGGCCAAGATCATCGGCGCGGACAAGCGCACCGACGTGGCCGTGGTCAAGATCGACGCCAAGGGGTTGCCCGCCGTGAAGATCGGCGACGTGAATCGCCTGAAAGTGGGCGAATGGGTGATGGCCATCGGCTCGCCCTTCGGGCTGGAGAACACCGTCACGGCCGGCATCGTCAGCGCCAAGCAGCGCGATACGGGCGACTACCTGCCCTTCATCCAGACCGACGTGGCGATCAACCCCGGCAACTCCGGCGGGCCGCTGATCAACATGCGCGGCGAGGTGGTGGGCATCAACAGCCAGATTTATTCGCGTTCGGGCGGCTTCATGGGTATCAGCTTCGCCATTCCGATGGACGAGGCCATCCGCGTCAGCGACCAGCTGCGGGCCACGGGCAAAGTCTCGCGCGGGCGCATCGGCGTGCAGATCGGGCCGGTGAACAAGGAGATTGCCGAATCCCTGGGCCTGGGCAGCAAGGCTGCCGGGGCCGTGGTGTCGGCGGTGGAGCCGGATTCGCCTGCCGCCAAGGCAGGGATTCAGCCCGGTGACGTGATCACCCAGTTCAACGGCACGAAGATCGACAAGGTCTCCGACCTGCCGCGCCTGGTGGGCAACACCAAGCCGGGCAGCAAGGCGGCGATCACCGTGTTCCGCCGGGGCAAGGAACAGCAACTGAGCATCACCGTGGCCGACGTGCCCGCCGATGAAACCCAGATTGCCCAGGCCCAGGCCGACAGCGGTGCCGCCGCCAATGCCCAAACCCTGGGCCTGCGCGTGACGGAACTGACTGCCGCGCAGAAAAAATCCCTGGGGATCAGCGGCGGCGTGCGCGTGGTCGAGGCCACCGGCCCGGCAGCCCGCGCCGGGATGCGCGAGGGCGACGTGATCCTGGCCATTGCCAATACCGAAGTGGCCAGCGTCAAGGACTTCGAGGCCGCCCTGGCCAAGGCCGACCAGCGCAAGCCCGTGAACGTGCTGGTGCGCCGCGACGAGTGGGCGCAGTACCTGCTCATCCGGCCACAAAAATAGGGCAAGGCAGGCCCGCGCACCGGCTTGGGTAAAATGCGCGGTTCTGCAGGCGCCCGCCGGCCTGCGCAAAGCCCCCTGGCCTGGCCTGGGGGGCCTTCCACCTCCCAGCCTGGGTCAGAGAACAAGGTGCGCTGCGCGGGCGCACCTTTTTTTATCCGGGCGCACCTTTGAAGCTGTTGATGAAGCACATCCGAAACTTTTCCATCATTGCGCATATTGACCACGGCAAATCGTCCCTGGCTGACCAACTGATCAAGCGCTGCAAAGGCCTGGCCGAACGCGAGATGGAGGCCCGCGTGCTGGACTCGATGGACATCGAGAAAGAGCGCGGCATCACCATCAAGGCGCAGACTGCCGCCCTGCAATACACCGCACGCGACGGCAAGACCTACAACCTGAACCTGATCGACACCCCGGGCCACGTGGACTTTTCCTACGAGGTGAGCCGCTCGCTGTCCGCCTGCGAAGGCGCCCTGCTGGTGGTGGACGCCAGCCAGGGCGTAGAGGCGCAGACTGTGGCCAACTGCTACACGGCCCTTGACCTGGGCGTAGAAGTGATGGCGGTGCTGAACAAGATGGACTTGCCCCAGGCCGACCCGGACAACGCCAAGGCGGAGATTGAGGACGTGATCGGCATTGATGCCAGCGATGCCATCCCCTGCTCGGCCAAAACCGGCATGGGCATTGACGACATTTTGGAAGCCATCGTCGCCAAAGTGCCGCCCCCGGTGGGCGATGCCGATGGGCCGCCACGGGCCATGATCATCGACAGCTGGTTTGACAGCTATGTGGGCGTGGTGATGCTGGTGCGCATGGTCGATGGCCAGATCAAAAAAGGCGAGCGCATCAAAATGATGGCCACCAACGCCGCCTACGAGGTGAACCAGCTGGGCGTGTTCACCCCGGCCAACCAGCCGCGCGAGGTACTCAAGGCGGGCGAAGTGGGTTACGTGATCTGCGGCATCAAAGAATTGAAAGCCGCCAAGGTGGGCGACACCATCACGCTAGAGAAAAAGCTGCCCAACAACATGGGCCCGGCCGAAAAACCCCTGCCCGGCTTTAAAGAAGTTAAACCCCAGGTGTTTGCCGGCCTGTACCCCACCGAAGCGAGCGAGTACGACCAGCTGCGCGATGCGCTGGAAAAACTGCAGCTCAACGATGCTTCGCTGCACTTCGAGCCCGAAGTCTCGCAAGCGCTGGGCTTTGGCTTTCGCTGCGGCTTTTTGGGCCTGCTGCACATGGAAATCGTGCAAGAGCGCCTGGAGCGCGAGTTTGACCAAGACCTCATCACCACCGCCCCCAGCGTGGTTTACAAAGTGGTCAAGGGCGATGGCGAAGTCATT
>JAHRXD010000244.1 GCA_019104825.1 Comamonas sp. | reverse complement strand
ATGGCCATGTGGGTGGCCGTGCCGGCCCTGCTGGTGCAGGCCGGGCTGGACAAGGCGGCGCACTGGCAGGTCTACCTGCCGGCCGTGCTGCTGTCGTTTGCCGCGCTGGGGCGCCTGTTTGCCATGGAGCGCAAGGGCCGGTTGCGTACCGCCTTGCTGCTGGCTATTGTGCTGATCCTGCTGGTACAGGCCGGCCTGGGGGCGCTGACGCTGGCGGGCGGCGCCCCCTCGCTGTGGCTGCTGGGCGCGGCCATGCTGGTGTTCTTCATCGGCTTCAACATGCTGGAGGCCACCCAGCCCAGCCTCGTCTCGCGCATGGCCCCGGACAGCCTGCGTGGCGCGGCGCTGGGTGCCTACAACACCTTGCAGTCGCTGGGCCTGTTTGCCGGGGGCTTTCTGGGCGGCCTGCTCTCGCGCCACGGCGGCATGGCCGGGGTGTTTGGCGCCACGGCGGTGCTGTGCGTGTTCTGGCTGGTGATTACATGGCCACTGCAACCCATAGGGCGCGAGGCGGTAAAGAATACATAAACAATACCTTTTTACGCAGTCAAAAAGCATAGCTTCTAGCGCTTGTATTCATTAGATTTCAGATATAAATTATCTTGAAACTTAATAAATACATTCGCCATAAGCTATCTTTTAAAGAACGCGGTGTTCCAGCGCCGGGAGCTGGCGGCGCACCCGAACCAGGTGGGCGCGATCGAGTTCTGCCAGCACCACCCCGGGGCCGGGGTCGGTACGCTGGGCCAGCACCTCGCCCCAGGCGTTGATGGCCATGCTGTGGCCCCAGGTGCGCCGGCCATTGACGTGCTGGCCGCCTTGCGCGGCCGCCAGGACGAAGCACTGGTTTTCGACCGCCCGGGCCCGCAGCAGCACTTCCCAGTGCGCCTGGCCGGTGGTGAAGGTGAAGGCGCTGGGCACGACCAGGATGTCCGCCCCGGCCTGGGCGTGGCGGCGGTACAGCTCGGGAAAGCGCAGGTCGTAGCACACGCTCAGGCCCACGCGCCACGGCTGGCCGCTGCGGTCGGTGATGTCGGCCACCACGGGCTGCGTGCCGGGCTGGATGACGGCGGCCTCGTCGTACTGCTCGCGCTCGGTGCCGAAGCGAAACAGGTGAATCTTGTCGTAGCGGGCGCTGCACCGGCCTTGCGGGTTGAACAGCAGGCTGGTGTTCAGCACCCGCTGCGCCGCCGTGCCGCGCAGCGGCAGGGTGCCGGCGATAAGCCACAGACCGAATTCAGAGGCCCAGGCGGCCAGCGCGTCCTGGATCGGACCGTGGCCGAAGTCTTCCGCCCAGGCCAGCTTGTCCTGGTCGTGCAGGCCCATGCCGCAAAAGTATTCGGGCAGCAGCACCAGCTCGGCGCCCTGGGCGGCAGCCTGGGCGATCAGGGTGCGGGCGCCGACAAGGTTGGCAGCCACGTCCGGGCTGCTGCACATCTGCAGGGTGGCGGTTTTCATGGGGTCTCCTGGGGCACGGTTGCCGGGGTGGCGGCAGCAGCGGGGGTGACGACGGGGTCTTCCCAACTGCCGGTAACGTCGAAGGTGCGCGTAGCGGCTGCAATGGCCGGGCCGCGCAGCAACGCCTGGGCGATGAAGCTGCCCAGGCCGATCACGGGGTTGATCGCCGTGGCCACCAGGGAGGCGGTCATGGCGTTGATCTCCGGCACCACCACCAGGCGCAGCTGCTGGGTTTCGTCCTGCAGGTTGGCCTGGCCTTCCATCAGCACGGCGGCGTTCAGCCCCTTCATCTGCAGGTTGTTGGTGCGGGCGATGCCGTTGGCCACGGCGATGTCGCCGCGCACGAAGTCGAAGGCGAAACCGGCGTTGAACACGTCGCGGAAATCCAGCGACAGGCGGCGGCTGATGGACTGCAGGCTGAGCACGCTGAGCAGCCGCCCGATGCCGGGGTCGGCTTTCAGGAATTGGCCCTTGCCCATGTCCAGATGCACCGTGCCGTCCATGCTGGGCCAGTGCGGGGTGGCCGGGCTGCCCTGCCAGCCGAGCTGGCCGTGCAGTGTTCCGCTACCGTCGCGGACCACGCCGGGCATGCCCAGGCGTTCGAGCAGCCGGCCGGCATTCTCCGTCTCCAGCGTGAAGTCCACGTTCGTGCGGCGGGGGCTGCCGGGCACGGCTGCGGCCCAGTCGCCGTGGGCCTGCCAGCGGGTTTCCGGGGTAATCAGCTGCAGGCGCTCCAGTGCCCAGTTGCCCGGACGCGGCTGACGGGCCAGCAAGGTGAGCTGCCCCAGTGCCTTGTCGGCCAGGGTGAAGTCCTGCACGCGGATGTCCAGGGCAGGCCAGTCCCCGGTGGCTGCTGGTGGAGCCTGGCCGCTTTGCTGCAGGTGCTCGACCTCGGTCTTGGGAATATGCAGGCGCTCCAGCCGGGCAAAGACCAGGCCACCGGGGTTGCGCTCGTCGGCGGGGTGGTATTCGACGTAGCCGGCGAACTGTTCGGCCTGGAGCTGCCCGTGCCAGCGGCCCTGGCGCTGCGTGAGCCGGGCGCTGCTGGGCCCCAGGTTGCGCTGGGCCAGCCGCAGCGCCTGCACGTCCAGCTGCAGGCGCTGCGGCAGGTAGCCTGCCCAGCCGCCCGGGGCCGCAGCGCTGCGGCTGTCGGTCGGGGCGGCATCGTCCAGCACCTGGCTCCAGGCGTCCAGGTCCAGCGCGGGCAGTCGGACGACGGCGGCAATGCCGTCGGGCAGGCCGGACGGCGGCAATGCCACGTCGCCCAGGGTGATGAAGCCGCTGCGCACCTGGCCCTGGGCGTCCATCTGGTAGCGCAGCTGGCCGCGGTTTTCCAGCAGTACCTGCAATTCGGTGCCGCCGTTTGCCGGGGCGGTGGTGCGCACCAGCAGCGGCAGGCGGGTGTCGGCGGTTTTGTCCAGCGGAGCGGGCAATTGCAGCGCCAACCCCTGCAAATCGCTGCGCACGACCACTTCGGGGCCGCTGTCCAGGGCCGTGATGTCGACCCGGTAGGCGCTGCTGCCCTGGGCGTGGGCGGCCAGCTGGCGCACCAGGGCCAGCGGCGCTTCGGCCCGCAAGCCAGCGGCGCTGGCCTGACCAAGCGCCTGGATTTTCACGCCGGTCTGCGGATGCTGCATCCCGCCGGTCAGCTGGACGCTGCCGCCCAGGGTCTGGGCCTGAACCTGATGCAGGGCAAAGCCGTTTTCCGAAAACGCGATGCGCCCCTGCGCCTGGCGCAGCACGGGGGTATCCGGGGTGAGCTGCAACTGGTTGTGCTGCAGCTGGAGCTGCCCCTGGACGGTGCTTTTTTCCAGCCGGGCGATGGGCAGCTGCAACTGCAATTGCAATTGCGCCAGGCCCTCGGCACGGGCCTGGGCCAGGGCGCCTTCGGTCAGTTGTTCGATGGCGCTGCCGCGCAGGGTGTGCAGCAAGGCGTTCAGCGGGGCCTTGTCCTGGGCCTGGACGTGGACCACCGGGTCGCTCAGGTCGGCGATGTCGGCGTGGAGATGGGCCAGTTGCAGCCGGGGAATGGGGCCCTGCGGCCCGGCAAAGCCGGTGCGGGCATCCCGTACCTGCATCCGGGCGCCGTCGAAAATCAACAGCCCGGACAGCCCGTGCAGCACCGGCCAGGGGGCCTGCCCGGCCGGGCGCAGGTGGGCGGGCACGTAGTCGTAAATGGCATCGGCAATCTGCGCGGCAATGTAGAACCGCCCCTGCGCATCTGGGCCATGAAACGGCAGGTGGTGCAGGTCGCCCTGCACGGCAAAGCGCACGTCCCGGCTGCTGCCGGCACGCACGCTGTCACGCACGTAGTGGCGGGCCTCGGCAGGAATCTCCAGGGGCAGGTAGCGGTGGACGCGGGTGCCGTCGGCACGCGTCAGGCTTCCGCTCAGGTCCAGCACGCCGGGGAAAGGCCGGGCGTTGTCGTCGCCCGTGCGCCAGTGCGCCTGCAGGCTGCCGGCGGCATCGGCATTGGCAAACCGGGCGTTGTTCACCTGCACCTGCCAGCGCCCCTGCCGGTGCGTCCAGCGCACTTGTGCCTGGAGTTGATCCAGGGGGAGAGTCGGGTCTTCGAACACCCCGGGCAGTTCCAGGTGGCCTTGGGTCATGTCCAGTTCGGCGCTGCCGCCGTCCTCGGTCAGGTCGAAGCGCAGGTTCAGGCCCGCCACGCCGGGAATGCCGACGCCGGTGGCGTCCGGCTGGCTGCGCAACTGCAACTGTGTGAGGTGGCCGCTGGCCTGGTAGCGGGGCTGGCCACGGTCGTGGCTCCAGCGCAGTTGCAGGCGTTCGATCTGCCCGGCCGGGGCCAGGCGCTGCAGCGGCTCCTGCACGGCGCTGGGCAGGGGCGCCACGGGCAGTTGTGCCAGCAATTCGCGGGCCAGCCCGATGTCGGCACGGGCCAATTGCAGGCGCAGGTGCTGCTGCGCATTCGCTCCGGCGCTTTGCACCGACCAGCTGCTGGCGGGCCAGTGCTGCGCGGGGGCATCCTGGTGGTGGGGGTGCCAGGTAAAGCCCCAGTCACTGGCCTGCACCGCCCAGGCGCTGGGGGCGCTGCCGTCCGGGCCGGCCTGCCATTGGGCACTCAGGCGGCCCTGCACCTGGCTCAGTTGCAGGGGCGGGTGCGCCGGGTCGCGCCATTGCACGCGGGCCTGCTGCAGGGCCATGTCGGTGCTGCTGCCGACCACTGCGCCTTCGTGAACATCCATCCACAGCCGGGCTTGTCCCTGCCCCTGGATGTTGGCAATGCCCCAGGCCGCAGGCCAGGGCAGGCGGGGCAATTGCTGCAATTGCAGCTGGGCGAACCATTGGCCGCTCCAGCGCTGCCAGACCGGCTGGCGGCCCGGCAGCAGCGGGCGGCGGAACAGGCCGCTGGCGTGCAATTGCTGGCCCTGGTCGTCCTGCGCATCCAGGCGCAGGGCATGGCGCCAGTGGTTGCCGCGCAGCACCAGCCGGACATCGTGCAGGGTGATGTCCTGCCCCTGCTGCGCGTCGCTGAACCGGATTTCGCCCTGGGCCAGGGCCAGCTCGGGCTGTTCCAGCAGCCATTCCAGGGCACGGGGGTTGCTGCTGCCTGTGGCATCGAAGGTCAGCCCCGCCACCTGCCAGCGCCCGTCGGCCAGGCGGCGCACGTCCAGCACCGGGGCGTCGATGAACAATTGCTCCAGCCCCCCGCGCAGGATGGAGCGCGGCGAAACGGTCAGCACCGCCCTGGGCAGCCGCAGGGCCGGTTGCTGCTGGGCGTCGAGCACCTCGATGCCTTCGAGCTGCAACGTGGGAAACAGCCCGTTGGCCTGGGCCTGCAGCCGGGCGATGCGCACGGGAGCCCCTATGGCGTGGCTGGCCCAGCGCTCCACGTAGGCGCCCCACTGCGGGATTCGCGGCACAATCAACAAGTGCAATCCGCCCCAGATCAACAGGAACACCAGCCAGGCCGCCAGTGTTGCGCGTAAGGCCCAACGGGCAAACAGGGCCAGCCAGTGCAGACGTCGGGAGGGAAGCGGAGCGCAGTTGTTCATTCTGGGAAGGTCGATCAGCGGTAAATTATCGCCCGCTGATCTGCGCCTTCCTTTTTTGTGTTGATGCATGTTCACTAACGCCTCCCCGACCCCGCCCTCCCTGGACCACCGTGCAGCGGTTTCGCGCTTCTGGCAGCGGGTGCAGCGCCGTTATGCCGACCAATGGACGGTATTGCCCGCCGGGCAGCCCGACGCTGCCGGCATGGCCCAGGCGCTGGCCCGGTTGCAGCAGCAGGGGCTGGAGCTGGGCGCTGCGCTGCGCGTGCTGCGCCAGCTGGTGCTGGCCCGGGTGCTGGAGCGCGATTGCCAGGGCCAGGCCAGCCTGCACGACGTGACGGCCAGCATGACGTGGCTGGCCGAGCTGGCGCTGGATGCGGCCTGTACCCAGGCCCAGGCGGTGCTGGCGCAGCGCCACGGCCAGCCCCGTGGGCCGCAAGGGCAGGCAGTGCAGATGTGGGTGGTGGGCATGGGCAAGCTCGGGGCGCGGGAGCTGAATGTTTCCAGCGACATCGACCTGATCTATGTCTACGAACACGAAGGCGAAACCACCGGGCGTGATGCGCTGGGCAAGGGCAGCATCAGCAATCACGAGTATTTCACCCGGGTGGTGAAAATGATTTTTCAGCTGGTGGGCGAAGTCACCGAACATGGCTTCGTCTTCCGCATCGATCTGGCGCTGCGCCCGCACGGCAATTCCGGGCCGACGGTGATCTGCCTGCCCGCGCTGCAAAGCTATTTGCAGACCCATGGGCGCGAGTGGGAACGCTTTGCCTGGCTGAAAAGCCGGGTGATCGCGCCCCGCGCCTGCGTCGCCGGCCCCCAGGTGCAGGCGCTGCGCCATGTGGTGCTGCCCTTCGTGTTCCGCAAGTATCTGGACTACAGCGTGTTCGACGCCCTGCGCGATCTGCACCGGCAGATCCGCGAACACGCCAGCCGCCGCAGCAACGGCCAGCCCGGGCGCAGCAACGACGTGAAGCTCTCGCCCGGCGGGATTCGGGAAATCGAATTCACCGTGCAACTGTTGCAGGTGGTGCGCGGTGGGCAGTTCCCCGAGCTGCGCTGCCGTCCCACGCTGCAGGCGCTGGAGCGTCTGGCCCGGGCCGAACTGATGCCGGCAGCCACGGCGGCGCAACTGGCCCAGGCGTACACCTTTTTGCGCCAGGTGGAGCATCGCATCCAGTACCTGGATGACCAGCAGACCCACGTTCTGCCCACCGACGATGCCGATGTGGACTGGATTGCCCGCACCCTGGGCTTTGCCGAAACAGCGGATTTCTTCGAGCAGTTGCACCGCTGGCGCGAGCTGGTGGCGCAGGAGTTCGACGCCCTGCTGGGCGGGCCGCAGAGCTGCTGCCCGGGCGGCGTGTGCCAGCCGCCCAAACGCCCTGCCGGGCCGCAGCGCCTGCCCGAGGTGCAGGCATTGCTGCACGCCGTGCCCGAGCCGCTGGCCGAGCAGTTGAAGATCTGGTGCGACAGTCACAAGGTGCGGGCGCTGCGCCCGTCCGCCCGGGCACGGTTGCTGCAATTGCTGGAGCGCACCACGCAGTGGCTGCAGGCGCAGGAGGTCGGCATTGCCTCGGCCCTGGGGTTCCTGCAATGGCTCGAACCCCTGCTGCGCCGGGAAAGCTACCTGGCCCTGTTGATCGAACGTCCCCTGGTGCATCAGCGCCTGCTGCACATGCTGGGTGCGGCGGCGTGGCCGGCGCGGTACCTGCGCCAGCACCCCGGGGTGATCGACGAGCTGGCCAGCGAGCAACTGCTGCACGAGCGCTTCGACCCGGCGGGCTTCGCCCAGGAGCTGGAACAGCGGCGCCAGGCGTTGCAGCGTACCGGCGAGGACGACGACGAAAACCTGCTCAACCTGCTGCGCCGCGCCCACCACGCCGAGGTGTTCCGCACCCTGGTGCGCGACGTGGAAGGCGCCATCACCGTGGAGCAGGTGGCCGACGACCTGAGCGCCCTGGCCGATACTCTGCTGCACGTCACCAGCCAGTGGTGCTGGCAGCGTCTCAAGCACCGCCACTGTGCGCAGCCGCACTTCGCCATCCTGGGCTACGGCAAGCTCGGCGGCAAGGAACTGGGCTACGGCAGTGATCTGGACATCGTGTTCGTCTTCGACGATGCGGACGAGCGGGCGCCCCAGGCCTACGCGGCCTTCGTGCGCAAGCTCATCACCTGGCTGACGGTCAAGACCAGCGAAGGCGATCTGTTTGAAATCGACACCCAGCTGCGCCCCAACGGCAATTCCGGCCTGCTGGTCACCAGCTTTGCCGCGTTTGCCGACTACCAGCAGCAGCGCGGCAGCAACACGGCGTGGACGTGGGAGCATCAGGCCATCACCCGCGCCCGCTGCGTGGTCGGCAGCGGCGACCTGCCCGCGCGTTTCGATGCCGTGCGCCAGGCGGTGATCACCGCACCCCGCGACGTGCAGGCGCTGCGCCAGGAAATCGCCCAGATGCGCCAGCGCCTGCGCCAGGCGCACCCGGTGGCGCCGCAGCGTTTTGACCTCAAGCACAGCCCCGGCGGGATGCTGGATGTCGAGTTCGTCGTGCAGTTCCTCGTCCTGGCGCACGCGGCGCAGCACCCGGCCCTGGTGGGCAATACCGGCAACATCGCCTTGCTGCGCTATGCCGACAGCGCCGCCCTGGTGCCCACCGGGCTGGGCGTGGCCGCCGCCGATGCCTACCGGCAATTGCGCCGCCTGCAGCATATTTCCCGACTCAATGAAGGGGATGGCGTGCTGGATACCGTTAGCATTGTCCTCCACCGCGATGCAGTCCTGGCGTTGTGGGACTCGGTTTTTTCTTCTGCGTTATGAAACTTCTAGAACTGGATATCAGCAGCATTCCCTTTGGCCAGCCCATTCCGTTTGCCTTGCGCGGCGTCGGTGGCGTGCTGCTGGCGGGCAAGGGGTTTGTCATCCGCTCTCAGGAAGATTTGAAAAGTCTGCTGCTGCGCGGGCACACCCTGTACGTCGATACCGACGAATCGGGGGATGCGTACCGTGCCTACCTGGCCCAGCTCCAGGCCATGCTGCACAGCGACACCAAACTGGGCGATATTGCCGAGACGACCTTGCAGGCCAAAGGCAAGCAGGAGCAGGAAGAAGAAGAGTCCCCCCACCCGCGCTGGAAAGACTGGCAGTTGCACTGGACCCAGCTCATGCGCCAGCCCGATCCGCAGACTTTTGCCCCGCGCTTCGGCCATATGTTTGCCGCCCTGGCCAATTACAGCCAGAAAAACCCGGATGCCGCCCTGCTGGCGCTGGTGCAGCTCTCGGCAGAGGAAGTGCGCTTTTACAGCGTCACGCATGGCATGTTGGTGGCCGTCATCACGATGTTGGTGGCCCGCGAAACCCTGCGCTGGCCCAGCGAGCAGGTGCAGACCCTGGGCCGGGCGGCGCTGACCATGAACATCGCCATGGCGCAGCTGCAGGACGACCTGGCCCAGCAACGCTCACCGTTGAGCGCCGAGCAGGCCAAGACCATCGACCACCATTCCGAAACGTCGGCGCACCAGCTGCAAGCGCTGGGGGTGCGTGACCCCCTGTGGCTGGAAGCCATCAAGTTCCACCATTACCGTGACCCGGGCCGTTTGACGGAAAAAAGCCCGGGCCGCCAGATGGCTCGACTGATCCAGCGGGCCGATATCTTTGGCGCCCGGATTGCCCCCCGGGTGGGCCGTGAGCCGATGTCTGTCACTTCCGCCATGCAGGCTTGCTATTACGACGAAACCAAGGCCGTGGACGAAACCGGGGCGGCCCTGGTCAAGACGCTGGGGATTTATCCGCCCGGCGCCTGGGTGTACCTGGCCAGCGGTGAGGCCGGAGTCGTCATCCGTCGCAGTCAGCACGCAGCAACGCCCCGGGTTGCGGTGTTCCTGAACCGCGAAGGGATGCCCTGCGACCCCATTTCCCGGGATACGGCTGTGCCGACCCACAAAATCACCGGCGCGGTCGCGCATCGGGATGTGCGTGTGAGCGTACCCCTGGAACGTTTGCTGGCCCTCTGACCATTGCCGCCAGAAAGGGCCGCCGTGTGATTGCCGTTACCGATCTGATTTTTGAATACCCCGGCCACCGCGCCCTGGACGGCATCAGCCTGGAGATTCCCGCCGGCAGCGTGACCGCCCTGGTCGGCCCCAATGGCGCAGGCAAATCGACCTTGCTGCGCTGTCTGGCCGGGCTGGAGCAGCCGCTGTCCGGGCAGGTGCGCGTGCACGGCATCGACGTGGCTGCACAACCACGTCAGGTTCACCGTTACCTGGGCTATCTGTCCGATTTTTTCGGACTGTATGAACGCCTCACAGTGGCCCAGGGGCTGGAATACGCGGCCCGCGCCATGGGCCTGGAGCACCATGCCGCGCAGGCACGGGTGCCGCAAGTGGCGCAGCAGCTGGACTTGCTGCCTCTGCTGAGGCGCCTGCCTTCGCAGCTCTCGCGCGGCCAGCGCCAGCGGCTGGCGATCGGGCAGGCCATCATCCACCAGCCGGCGGTGCTGCTGCTGGACGAACCGGCCAGCGGCCTCGACCCCGAGGCACGCTCCGGCCTGGCTGCATTGCTGCGCCAATTGCAGGCCCAGGGCATGACACTCATCGTTTCCAGCCACATCCTGAGCGAGCTGGACGAGTACTGCACCCACCTGCTGGCGCTGCGTGGCGGGCAGGTGGAAAGCCATGGCGCCCTGCGTGCCAGCCGCGATGATGCGCCGCAGTTGCAATTGTTTGCGCTGGAGCTGGGCCAGAGCCTGCCTCTGGAGCAACTGCATGCCCTGATGGATGCCGATAGCGTGCAGGATTGGGGCAGAGGCGACCAACTGTTGCTGTGGCTGCCTGCCGCTGCTGCGCAACGCGCCGCGCTGCTGACGCAATGGGTGCGGGCAGGGTTGCCGGTGGCGGGCCTGTATCCGCAGCGCGAGAGTGTGCAGCAGCGCTATAGCCGTCACCTTCAGCACACCAAGGAGGGGCCGCCATGATGCCGCCCACGCACAACCCCGAGTTTCAGCGCCAGCTGTGGCTGAACTGGCGGCCCAGCCTGGCACTGTGGACGCTGCTGCTCACCGGCCTGATCCTGGGCCTGCCCCTGGCCCTTTCCAGCCCCCGTGAGCGTTTGCCCAACCTAGGGCTGACGACGCTGACCGGCCTGTGGATTGCCACCACCCTGTACGCCAGCGTTCTGGCCGCCCGCAGCCTGCGCGAAGAAATCCAGCAGCACACCTGGGACTGGCAGCGCCTGTCGGCCCTCACCCCCTGGCAAATGGCCTGGGGCAAGCTGCTGGGTGCAACCGTGCCGGCATGGCTGTACGCGGCGCTGTTCGGGGTGACCAGCATCGTCGTGGCCTCGCTGTGGGAAATGTTGTGGGATACCCACCGTGCCTGGCACCTGCTGGCCCTGGCGGTGCTGTGGGGGCTGGGCGTGCAGACCTGGGCCATGAATGCCGTGCTGGTGCGCTGGCACAGCGGGCTGTGGCAGCGGCGCAGCCTGGGACTGCTGCTGGTGATCGGGTTGCCGTTCCTGCTGGGGCTGCTGCGGGGCCTGCCCGAGCGGGCGGCGTGGCCCTGGTGGGGCTGGGACCTGGGGCCTTTGGGCCTGGCCTATGTGCTGGGCTGCACCACTCTGGGGCTGGGCCTGCTGGCACTGTGGCGGCAATTGTGCGAGCGCCTGGATGTTCCCACCCTGCCCTGGGCCTGGCCGCTGGGCCTGACGGTGGCGGGCATTGCCAGCGCGGGGGTGTGGCACCGCGATGTTGCAGCCCTGTGGCCGCATCTGGCGGCCTGGGCCTTGCTAGGCACGGCCTTCATTGCCTTGCAGCATATGGGCAACCAGGCCCGGGCCTGGCGGCAGGTGCTGTGGTGCGGGCAGCAAGGGCGCTGGTCGACGTCTCTGGCGGCCTTGCCGCTGTGGCCGGTGAGCTGGCTGCTGGCCGTGCTGGCGGCGGTGCTGGCCTGGGGCCATGCGAACACTTCGGCGCAGGGCTGGTGGCTGCTGCTGGCCTGTGCCCAGTTGCTGCGCGAGGGACTGATCCTGACCGGTTTTGCCCTGCAGGCGCAGCGCTGGAAGTCGCCCGGCGCGGTGTTTGCCGTGACCTGGCTGGTCATCAACCTGCTGTTGCCCCTGCTGGCCTGGGGTGCCCTGGGCAGCACCACGGCCACGGCGCTGCAACCGCTGGTGGTGCTAATGGGGGAGGTCGCCCCGGTGGACGCCCTGCCGCGCAGCCTGGCCTGGCTGGCCCTGGGGGCGCAACTGCTGCTGGCGGCGCTGTGGGTGCGCTGGGCGGCCCGCCAGCCGGTGCCCCGGGCCGGGGGCGGGGTGTCGGCTGTGCCGGTCGCTGAAAACCCGGCTGCGCCGTAAAATCCGCAGTTTTCCCCCTGCGGCCCCACGCGCTCCCCGGTGCTTCGGGAGCGCTTTTTTCACTTTCACACTATGCAAGCCATCCAGATCGGCGTGGTCATGGGCTCCAGCAGCGACTGGGACACCATGCAGCACGCGGTTGCCATCCTCCAGCAATTCGGTATTTCCTTCGAGGCGCAGGTCGTTTCCGCGCACCGGATGCCCGACGATATGTTCCGCTACGCCGAAAACGCCGCGCCGCGCGGCCTCAAGGCCATCATTGCGGGCGCGGGCGGTGCAGCCCACCTGCCGGGCATGATCGCCGCCAAGACCACCGTGCCCGTGCTGGGCGTGCCCGTGGCCAGCCGCCACCTGCAAGGCGTGGATTCGCTGCACAGCATCGTGCAGATGCCCAAGGGCGTGCCCGTGGCCACCTTTGCCATCGGCCAGGCGGGCGCAGCCAATGCCGCCCTGTTTGCCGTGGCGCTGCTGGCCAATGAAAACCCGGCGTTGCGCACCCGGCTGGAAGCCTTCCGCACCGAGCAAACCGCAGCGGCCCGCGCCATGACCCTGCCGGTGAACGCATGAGCGCCGCCCGCGACGTGATCCTGCCCGGCGCGACACTGGGCGTGCTGGGCGGCGGCCAGCTGGGTCGCATGTTCGTCCATGCCGCGCAGGCGCTGGGCTACGGCACGGCAGTGCTGGATGCCGATGCCCAAAGCCCGGCCGGCTGTATCAGCCACCACCACATTCGCACCGGCTATGAAGATGCCGTCGGCCTGAGCGAGCTGGCCCGCCGGTGCGCCGCCGTGACCACCGAGTTCGAGAACGTGCCCGCAGGCGCCCTGGATACCCTGGCTGCGTCGCTGCCCGTCTCCCCGGCCGGCCGCTGCGTGGCCATTGCCCAGGATCGCGCGGCGGAAAAAGCCCACTTCGTGCGCTGTGGCGTGCCGGTGGCCCCGCACGCCGTGATCGAAACGCCGGAGCAACTGGCCGCCGTCGGCGCCGGTCTTTTGCCCGGCATCCTGAAAACCGCCCGCCTGGGCTACGACGGCAAGGGCCAGGCCCGGGTGCAAACCGCCGCCGAACTGGCTACCGCCTGGGACGCGCTGGGCCGCGTGCCCTGCGTGCTGGAAAAGATGCTGCCGCTGGCGCACGAATGCTCCGTCATCGTCGCCCGGGGGCGCGACGGGGCCATCGTTCACCTGCCGGTGCAGCGCAACCTGCACCGCGACGGCATTCTGGCCGTGACCGAGGTGTATGAGGGAAATCTGCCGCCAGCCCAGGTGCGGCAAGCGCTGACAGCTGCGCAATCGGTAGCGCAGGGGCTGGATTACGTGGGCGTGCTGTGCGTGGAGTTTTTCGTGCTGCAGGACGGCAGTCTGGTCGTCAATGAAATGGCCCCGCGCCCGCACAACAGCGGCCACTACAGCCAGAACGCCTGCGACGTTTCGCAGTTCGAGCTGCAGGTGCGCTGCATGACCGGCCTGCCCCTGGTGCCGCCGCGCCAGCACAGCGCGGCCATCATGCTCAACCTGCTGGGCGACCTGTGGTTTCCCCCGGGTGCTGCCGACCAGACCACGCCTGCCTGGGACAAAGTGCTGGCCCTGCCCGGCGCCCACCTGCACCTGTACGGCAAAACCCAGGCCAAGCCTGGGCGCAAGATGGGGCACCTGAACATCACCGCCGCCACACCCGAGGCCGCCCGCGCCACGGCCCTGCAGGCGGCGGCCATCCTGGGCATCGAGGCGTTCTGAGCATGATCCTGGACGGCCAGCAGGCATCCTCCATCCAGGCCGCCGCCCAGGCGCTGGCGCAGGGCAGACTGGTCGGCCTGCCCACCGAAACCGTCTACGGCCTGGCCGCCAACGCCGACGACGATGCCGCCGTGGCGCAAATTTTTGCCGCCAAGGGCCGTCCGGCCGACCACCCGCTGATCGTGCATGTGGCCGATGCCGCCGCCGTCCCCCGCTACGCGCAAACGGTGCCGCTGTTCGCCCAGCAGTTGATCGACGCCTTCTGGCCCGGCCCGCTGACCCTCATCCTGCCCTGCCTGCCGGGCGTGGCGCAGGCGTCCACGGGCGGCCAGGGCAGCGTGGGCCTGCGCTGCCCCGCCCACCCCGTGGCCCAGGCCGTGCTGCGGGCCTGCCAGCAGTTGCAGCCGCCGGTGTGGGGCGTCTCGGCGCCCAGCGCGAACAAGTTTGGCCGCATCAGCCCGACCGCCGCCGTGCATGTGGCCGCCGAGTTTGGCGACGACCTGCTGGTGCTGGACGGCGGTGCCTGCGCCGTGGGCATCGAATCGACCATCGTGGACTGCACGCGCGGCGTGCCGGTGCTGCTGCGCCCCGGCGCGGTCACACGCGATGCCATCGAGCGTGTCTGCGGCCAGCGCCCGCTCTCCAAAGAAGAGCTTGCAGCGCACACCCCACGCGCCTCTGGCACCCTGTTGGCCCACTACGCACCGAATGCCAAGGTGCGACTGATGACGGCCCGGCAGCTCCAGGCCGCCGTCGAAGTGCTGGGCAGCGACGCCCCGGCCATCGCCATCTACCACCGCAGCCCCTTGCCCACCGCACGGATCGGCAGGGCCGGCAGCCTGCACCTGCGCACCATGCCCGCCAGCGCGGCCGAAGCGGCCCGCTGCCTGTTCGGCGACCTGCGTGACCTGGACGCCTTGCAGGTGCCCCTGATCTGGGTGGAAGCGCCGCCCGAAGACAGCGCCGATTGGGAAGGCGTGCGCGACCGCTTGCAGCGGGCCGCCGCTGCCGGGTAAAGAACCTGTTCACGCTCTTTTCCTGGTGCCCGTTGCCCCGCCAAGGCGGCAGATGCAAGGCGCAAACCGCAGACGCCCTGGTGGGGCGGCGAGGATTTGCAACGCAGCAGATGCTGTCTTGGCGGAGCAACCCTTCGGGCAAGGCAGCCAACAGCCGCACTCGTCGTTGCGCACCTTGACCAGGCCACCAGCCTGGCCTGCGGCACGCGCCTGGATTGCGGCGGTTGGCTGCCTTGCGGGCACCAGGAAAAGAGCGTGAACAGGTTCTACTACTCCAACCGGAACACCGCCAGCGTGCGCCCCAGCAGTCCGGCGTTCTGGCTCATGGCGCGAGCCGAGGCGGCGGATTGTTCGGCCAGGGCGGCGTTTTCCTGGGTGTCGCGGTCCAGGTGGTTCACCGCCACGTTGAGCTGGGCAATGCCCTTGGACTGCTCATCGGCAGCCACGCCGATCTGGCCGATCAGCGCATTGACGTCGGCCACCGACTCCACGGCCTTTTCGATGCCCTGGCGGGCCTCCTGCATCAGCCGGGCGCCCTGCCCGACGCTGCTGGTGGAGGCGCCGATCAGCGTCTGAATCTCCTTGGCCGCTTCGGTGGAGCGCTGGGCCAGCGAGCGCACCTCGCCCGCCACCACGGCAAAGCCGCGCCCCTGCTCCCCGGCACGGGCCGCTTCCACGGCGGCATTCAACGCCAGGATATTGGTCTGGAAGGCAATGCCTTCGATGGTGGCAATGATCTGCCCCATCTTCTGCGAGGACTGCTCGATGCCCTGCATCACCTGCGTGACCTTGGCCACCGCCTGCCCGCCTTCGTGGGCCAGGGCGGCGCTGTGCTGGCTCTGGCGCAGCACCTGCTGGGCGGCTTCGTTGGCGTTGGCCACGGTGCTGGCCATCTGCTCCATGGCGGCGGCGGATTCCTCCAGGCTGCTGGCCTGGGATTCGGCGCGGCTGGACAGGTGGATGGCGCTTTGCGCGATTTCGGTGGAGATGGCGCCGAACTTGTCCATCTCCTCGCGGGCATCGCCGACTACGGCGCGGATGTTCAGTTGCAGCCGTTGCAGGCGCGACATGGCCTTGCCCAGCAGGTGGGTCATGGGCAGGGCCGGCTCGTTGTGCGTCAGATCGCCGCTGGCCATGCTGCTCAACAGCCGCCGCAGGCTGCGCAGCGGCAGGGTCATCTTCCAGTGAAAACGCGCCAGCAGCAGCGCTGCCGCCAGCACCCAGGTCAGGCTTTGCAGCGCCAGGGCGGTGCTGTCGTGCCAGCCCAGCCAGCCGGGCAGCAGGGAGATCAGCATCAGCGGCAGCAGCATCAGGCCCAGGCGGATGGTCGGCCCCAGGCGGTGGCGTTTTGCCAGCTGGTCGAGCAGGCCGGCGCGGCGCACCCCGCCGGAGTGCAGCACAATGCGCGGCTGGCCGCGCTCGCGCTCCTGCGCAATGCGGGCGTACAGCGCCTCGGCCTGCGTGATCTGCTGGCGCGAGGGCTTGGTACGTACCGACAGATAGGCCTGTGGCTTGCCTTCCTTGAGGATGGGCGTGACATGGGCCTGCACCCAGTAGAAGTCGCCGTTCTTGCGCCGGTTCTTGACGATGCCCGTCCAACTGCGGCCCCGGCCGATGGTGGCCCACATGTCCTTGTACGCCTCGGGCGGCATGTCCGGGTGGCGGATCAGGTTGTGCGGCTGGCCCATCAGCTCCTCGGTGCTGTAGCCGCTGACCCGGGCGAATGCTTCGTTGCAGTGCGTCATTTCCCCCCGGATGTTGGTGGTGGACATCAGCAACTCATCGGCCGGAAAGTCGTATTCGTTGTTCGAGATCGGGAGATTGACACGCATACCGCTACGCCTCATTCCTACAGACGCAAAAAAAGGGATTTTTCCCAGCAGCCATCGGCCCTGACGGCTGCAAGGAGGGAGATTCTAGGGAGAAAAAAAGATACGCCAAAAGGCGTGCTGCCGCCAGCGCATTAAATATGTTCCGCTTTTTTATAAATTGATTTATGTCAATATTTTTATTGTTGAAAATCAACAGGTTGTTTTTTTGAATGCGGTGGCATTGTTTTTCTGAAACAGGATTGTTTCTTTCAAATTGACGGCATCGAAATAATGTGTTCACACCGCCCTTGGGGCAGGGAAGAGATGCCAGGGCTTGAATAAAAAAATAGCTGCTTCCGCTGTTCATGCAATGTTTTCATAATAAAAATATCCTGAAAACAAGTAAAAATCAGCGGTAGCAGCTATCTAAATTGAAGTAGCCATTGCCGTGGGCCGGTTACCCCACAAAGCGTCCGTTGCTGCCCAGCACGCCCAGCGCAATGTAGCGCGAGCCGACGAACGGCGCCTGGCTGGGGAAGCTGACGGTGAAGCCGCCCAGGTCCAGATTGCGCAGTCCGGCCAGGGCCGCACGCAGGCGGGCCGGGGTCACGTCCTTGCCCGCCGAGCGCAGCCCTTCGATAAGGACGCGGGCGTTGATGTACGCCTCCAGCGTGGCTGGAGAAAACTCCTGCACGCCCGTCGCCCGCATGGCCGCCTGGTAGGCCCGCACCAGGGCATTGCGGCCCTTGTCCGGGTCGGGCACCACGGTGGTGATGGCCACGCCGCTGGTCGAAGCGTCCAGCTTCAGGCCGTGCAGGGTCACGCTCAGGCCCGCCATCAGCACCCCGGGCAGCTCCTTCTTGATGCCGCGCACCATGTCCAGCGACGGCGTGCCCGCCGTGAGCAGCAGCACGGACGAGGGCCGCGCCTTCCGCAAACCGGCCAGCACCGCCGCCAGATTGTCCCCGGCCACGTTCAGGGCCAGCTCGGCAGCGGGCGCCAGGCCGTTGTCTTGCAGCGCCTTGACGGCCACTTCGTGCTGCTCGCGGCCATAGCCGTTGTCCAGGTAGACCAGGGCGATGCCCTTCAGCCCCATGCCCACCAGGCGCTGCACCAGCTGCTGCACCTCCTCGGTATAACCGGCCCGCACGTGAAAGACAAAGCGCTCGCTCTTGCGCAGCGAGGCCGCGCCGCTGATCGGCGCGACGTGGGGAATGCCCGCCGCCTCCACCAGCGGGGTGATGGCGGTGTTGTTGGCCGTGCCGACGCAGGACAGCAGGGCCAGGGCGCTGCGCTCCTGAAAGATTTTTTTCACGTTCTCGGCGGTGCGCTCGGGCACATAGCCGTCATCGACCAGTTCGAGCTTGAGCTGGCGGCCATGCGCGCCGCCCGCCGCATTGGCCTCGGCAAACGCCGCGCCCGCGCCCTGCTGCACCGCCTGCCCGAACCCGGCCAGCGTCCCGGTCAGCGCCAGGGAGCTGGCAATGGTCAGCGCCTGCTCGGTCACGCCGGGTGCGGCGGCCTCCTGCGCCGATGCCTGCAACGCCCAAGTCGGCCAGGCCCCCGCAATCACCGCCTGGGAAGCCAGGGAAACAAAACGACGTCGCTGCATAACGGGTACCTCCAAAGGCAGTGGGTGGGAAGCGTTTGATTGTGCATGGCAGGCTCTTGCAGAGAGCAGCCCAGTGTTTTCGGGAAAACCCTTGGGTAAAACCCTCCACGCTGCCGCCTTGCACGCCCCCGGTCAGAGGATTTTCAGCCACTCCACCAAGGCATCTATCTCGGCAGCATCCAGCTCCAGGGCGCGAATGTGCGGCGACTTAGGGGGCACATACGGGTCTTGCGCCGGGTCGCCCGGCACGGTGCCCATCCCGGCGTTGTACAGGCGGATCAGCCCTGGCAGGCTGGCAAACAGCCCGTTGTGCATCCACGGCCCGGCGTGGGCGACGCCGCGCAGGCTGGGGGTGCGGAACTTGCCCAGGTCGGCCTTGTCCCGCGTTGCCTCGAAGCGTCCCAGATCCTGGTTGCGCCGGCTGTAGAACGACAGCCCCAGGTCATGGAAGGCGTTGTCCGTCAACAAAGGGCCGCTGTGGCAGTTCATGCAGCGGGCCTTGGTGCGAAACAGGTGCATGCCCAGCAGCTGCTGGTCGTTGAGCTGCCCCGTGTTGCCCGCGATGGCGGCATCGGCCAGGGTGACCGGGGGGCGGATGGTGCGCACGAAGCTGGCGATGGCGTCCACCATCTCGTCCTCGCTGATGTCGGCGTGCCCGTAGGCCGCCTGCATCCAGTCGCGGTACTGCGGCTGGGCGCGGGCATGGGCCAGGGCGGCGGCCAGGGTGTTGTTCATCTCGAACGGGTTGCGGATGGAATCCTTGGCCTGTGCCTGCAGTGAAGGGGCGCGGCCATCCCAGAACAACTGGTCGGCAAACGGCGCGGCAAACAGCGGCTGGGCGCGGCGGCGGCCCATCAGCCGGTCTTCGCCCACGCTCAATGCCCGCCCGTCGCCAAACGACTTGTCGGCCTGGTGGCAACTGGCGCAGGCCACGCGGCCCTTGTTGGACAGGCCGGGGTCGAAGAACAGCGCCTGCCCCAGCGTGCGGCGGGCCTGCTCCCCCGCATTGGCCGGGGCGGGCACGTCCGGCACCGGCCCCCATTCCTGCCAGGCCTTGCCCGTATCCACGGCGGGCCGGGGCCAGCGGGACGGTGTGCCCTGGTACTGCGCCCGCAGGCAGGCCATGTCCCAGCCTTCGGGCAGGCCGCACAGGGCGGCGCCGTTGTCTGCAGGTGCGGCCAGCCGGGCCAGGGCCGTATTGGGCGCAGCGCTGGCGGCCAGCTCGGAGGTGGCATTGGTCTCAATGGTCTGGGCCGCGCTGCCGCAGGCCAGCGCCAGGGCTACCCAGCCGGCCACCAGCGCGTGCCGGGCGGGCTTGCTCGGACGAGTCATGCGCCCTCCCATCAGAACTGGTAACCCGCCGTCAGCCAGATTTCCCGCCCGGTCTGGTAGCGCACGTTGTTGGCCAGCAAGGGATTGGCGACGGCAATGGTCGGCATACGGTTGAGCAGGTTGAGTACCTCCACGTTCAGCGTCAGCCCCCGTACCTGTTTGGGCTGCCAGGTCAACGTGGTGTCCCATGTCCAGTACGAAGGCAGGCGGGTCGAGACATAGCGCTCCATGCCGTTGCGCATTCCCAGATAGGTGATGGCCGGGCGCGAGCTTCTCCACGACAGGCGGTTGCCCCAATCCAGCCCGGCTTGCTGCCAACGGGTCAGGGAACTCAGGCTCAGGCGGCGCGGCTGGTTGAAGATGCTGGCGGGCATGTGCTTGCGCTGTATTTGCTGGCCGTTGTATTCAACGAGGTCGTCGGGCGCTTCCTCGGCAGTGTCATAACCCAGCGTGGTGTCGCGGTTGCGCTGGCTGTCCTGCCAGCTGAAGTCGGCGCGGCCTGTCCATTGGCCAGCCAGGAACTCGTAGTGGCGCAGCGTGCGCAGGCTGACCATGATGGTTTCGTTGCGGCCCCGGCCATCATTGGTGTAGAAGTAGCCGGCGGCGGACGTGCCCTCCTTGGTCACACCATCGCGGCTGCTGCGGTGGACGTAGGACAGGCTGCCCTCCAGCGATGAAGACAACTGCTGTGCAATGCTGAATGCCCATTCGTCGGAATACTCGGTCTTCACCCCGTCGAAGTTGTGCATCACGACCGTTGCCGGGTTGTTCACCTCCACCCCCTGGGCATTCACCACGGTGCGCGACAGGCGGCTTTTTTCCCGCGCCAGCGCGTAACCCATCAGATCCAGGCCGTAGTAACGGGCGAAACCCATGCCCATCTGTGTGCGGCCATTGCCCAGCACGTCCCAATCCAGCCGGGCGCGGGGCGCAAAGTTGGTGTTCTTGAACAGGTTGTCGTGATCGACGCGCATCCCCAGGGTGGCCGTCCAGCGCTGCCACTGCATGCTGTCGCTCAGATACAGGCCCACGGTGTTGTAGCCCGCGTTGGCCGTGCCTTTCATGTTGTAGGTTTTGCTATAGATTTTTTGCGATCCGTCGGCCTGCATCACGGCACGGTAGCTGTACGCGTCCTGCTTGCGGTCAAACGTCGCATCGGTATCCTGCACATCCAGTCCGGCATACACCTTGTGGCGCAGTCCCCAGGCATCGAAGGCGTTCCAGTCCATGCGCAGCTTGGCGCTCAACTGGCGCTGTTCCAGCGCTTCGGTGCCGAACCCGCCCCAAGTGTATTGGGCCAGCCCGCTGCCGCTCCAGAACTGCTGGGTTACCAGCTCGGTGGCGGAAGATTCGCGCAAGGCGTCCATCTGGTCCCAGCCCAGCTTGGCGGTCAGCTCGCCGCTGTCCAGCGTCTGCACCAGATCCAGCCCCAGGCCGGTGGCTTTCTGGCGGTTCGTCCAGGCCGTATCGGGGAAGGCGCTGTGAACCAGGTCCTCCTGCCGGTCGGCATACTTGAACAGCAGGTTGGTGCGGGTGCCACCGCCCCAGTTGGTGTGGATCTTGGCCATCAGGTTGTCCACGGTATCGGCCTGTTTTTCCGTCATCAGCCGCACGCTGTTGCCATTGGGCAGGCCGCCGCTGGACCGGTCCAGCACCCGGGCCAGCCGGGAAATGTCCGACTCCCGGCGCGAGAACGACAGCAGCGCTGCCGTGTCCTGCGTAATGCCCACGTCGCCGCTCACGCTGGTGAAATGCTTTTTCCAGATGCTGGAAAAGCCCGGTTCGCCATTCGTCCATTTGGCGTCCATGCCCTCCGGCATTTCCTGCTGCGTCAGGTTGGAGCTGTTGAAGCTGCGCTTGACCGTAAAGCGGTTGTCGCCCACAGGGGTCTTGATCCGGGCATCCACCACCCCGCCAGTGAAGTGGCCGAACTCCACGGGTACCCGGTTGTCATGCACTTCGACCCGGTCAAGCAGGTCGGTATCCAGGTTATAGGCCTGCGAGAAGCCGGGCACGTTGCCGATCTGCAGGTTCAGGTTGTTGTTGTGCGGGGCGATGACGTTGGTGGCGCTGATGCCGTCAATCATGAACTGGTTCTGGAACGGGCTTTCGCCGTGGATGGAGAACTGCTCCGGGGCCAGGCTGCCCCGGTTGCCCGATCCATCCGTGGTCGGGTTCAGCCGCACGGCGGGGTGCTCGGCGATCAGGGAGGTGATGTCGCGATTGCCCTTGGGCGTGGCATCCATTTCTTCGCGGGTGTAGGTGCGGCTTTCCAGGCTGGTGGCTTGCACCTGTACCTCGGGCATCTGGCGCTCTGTTACTTCGGGGGACGATTCAGTTTGTTGGGCGTGTGCCGTTACGGCATTGGCCAGTGCCGTCAAGACCAGGACTGCCGCTGCTGAATGTCGGAGTGTCGGAGTGTCGGAGTGTCGGAGTGTCGGAGTGTCCATAACGGAATCGTTCAATATCAAAAAATATGAATTATTACCAGTTTTTGATAATGAAAACAATTATCGTTCGTGATTTTGCTCCTTTGTTGCCTCCTTATGGCTGCTGCCGGCTCACCTCTGGTCTTTCTTCGTCATCAGGCGTAGATAAGCAACCTACCGTTTATCCGCCGCCACCCAGTCGACCAGCGCATCCAGCGCCGGGCGGGCCGCACCGGCGTTGGCGTGGTTGATCAGGGCGACCAGCACGTAGCGCTGGCCGCTGGCGCCATCGACGAATCCGGCCAGGGCATTGGTATCGCGCAGCGAACCGGTTTTCAGGTGGGCGCTGGCGTTGGCCTGGCTGCGGCGCAGCGTGCCGTCGGTGCCGGCGATGGGCAGCGAGGCCATGAACTCCGCCATCACCGGCGAGGCCCAGGCCGTTTGCAGCATGTGCCCCAGGCTTTGCGCCGTGATCTGGGCGGCGCGGCTCAGGCCGGCGCCGTTGTCCACGGCGGGCACCGGGTCGTGCGGCCAGCGCTGCTGCCACCACTGGGCGAGGGCGAAGCGGGCGGCGTCGAAGCTGCCTTCGCCCATGCGCTCCTTGCCCAGGGTCAGCAGCAGTTGCTGGGTCATGACGTTGTTGCTGTATTTGTTGATGTCGCGCACCACTTCGGCCAGGGCGGGCGACTGGTTCTCCCAGGCGGGCTTCAAGCCGGGGGGGACTTTGCCGTCGCGCACCGCGCCGGTGAGCTGGCCGCCCAGCGCCCGCCACATGCCTTCGACGGCCTTGGCGGCAAAGCGCTCGGGTTCGGGCAGGGCCACGGGCCAGTTCTTGTCGCCGCACTGGGCCGGGTAGGCGCCACCCAGCTGCACCTGCCGGGGGGCGCTCCAGTCGGCCTGCAATTGGCTGCGCCAGTCGCCGCAGGCGCTGCCTGCGGGGGCCAGGGGCACGCTGGCGGGTAGTTGCACTCCGGCCAGCGGCAGCTCGTAATGGATGCGGGCCACGCCTGCGCCGGGGTCGGGGATGAAGCTCAGCACCTGGCTGTTGTAGTTGATGAGCAGGGCATCCGGCCCGACGTTGTAGGGGCGGTAAGGCTCGCTGTCAAAGGCGCCGGGGTCGTGCGGCGGCAGGATGAAGGCGCTGCGGTCCAGCACGATATCGCCGACGATGACGCGCACGCCCAGGCCGTACAAGCGCCCCAGCAGCAGCCACAGGCGTTCGGACACCAGCTTGGGGTCGCCCGAGCCTTGCAGGTACACCGTGCCCCGGAAGGCACCGTTGTCGATCACGCCGTCCAGGTACAACGGCGTGCGCCAGACGTAGGCCGGCCCGAGCTGGTCGAGCGCCGCGTAGGTGGTGACCAGCTTCATCACCGAGGCCGGGTTGCGCGGCGTGCCGCTTTGCCAGGCCAGGCGCGGCGCCTGCCCCGGAGTGACCGGGGCGACGAAGATGGACACCGCCTCGGCAGGAATTTGGGCGCGGCTCAAGGCCGCCTGAACCGGTGCGGGCAGCGGGGCGGGCTGCGTCTGTGCCCAGGCAGCGGGCGCCGCCAGGGCAAGGCCTAGGGATAGGGCGCAGGAATGAAAGAATTTTTTCAGCATGGCGGCAAGTTTAGAACTTACAAAGTCCGCCAGCTTGCCATTTGCTGCGTGCAGAACAGCCCCAGGGCAGATAATCGCCCCCTTATGGATTTGCTTGCCTTTGACACCAGTACCGACCATACCGACATCGCCGTGCAGCGCGGGGACGCCCTGTGGCAGTGGCAAGGCGGTGGCGGGCCGCAGGCATCCGGCACCCTGATCCCGAAGATTCTGGAAGGGCTGGCCGCCCTGGGGCTGACGGTATCGGCCCTGGATGCGATTGTTTTTGGCCAGGGGCCGGGCGCCTTCACCGGCCTGCGCACGGCCTGCGCCGTGGCCCAGGGGATGGCCTTTGGCGGCGCCGTTCCGGTGCTGCCGGTGTGCAGCCTGCTGGCCGTGGCGCAGGACGCCTACGACCGCCACGGCGCGGAGAATGTGCTGGCCGTACTCGATGCCCGCATGGGCGAGGTCTACCACGCCCACTACCGCCGCGTGGCCGGGCAGTGGGAGCAGGCCACGGAAATCGCCCTGAGCGCCCCGGCCGCCGTGACCGTTCCGCCCGGTGCCGTGGTCGTGGGCAATGCTCAGGCGGTGTACGCCGATCTGGCCCCGGCCGGCACGCACCTTGCCGCCCTGCCCGGTGCCCTGGCCCTGCTGCAACTGGCCCCGGCGCTGATCGCGGCGGGCGCCCTGGTGCCTGCCGAGCAGGCCCTGCCCCTGTATATCCGCGACAAGGTGGCGCAAACCACCGCCGAACGGCTGGCGGCACGTCCCGCCGGGCAGCCATGATGGAGTGCCAGGCCCCCGCACAGCTGCTGCCCATGACGCCGCAGTGGCTGCCCGCCGTTGCGGCCGTCGATGCCGCCGCCCAGCCCCACCCCTGGACGCAGCGCCAGTTTGCCGACGGCCTGACCAGCGGCTACCACGCCGAGGTGCTGGTGCGCACGGGCGAGCTGCTGGGGTTTTTCATGGCCATGCAGGCTGCGGATGAAGCGCATCTGCTGTGCATCAGCGTGGCCCCTGCACACCAGGGGCAGGGGCATGGCCGCCTGCTGTTGCAGGCGCTGGAAGCCTGGGCAGTGCAGATCGCCGCGCAATCGCTGTGGCTGGAAGTGCGCAGCAGCAATGACCGCGCCCGCAGCCTTTATCTGCATTGCGGCTTTGCCGAAGTCGGGCAGCGCCGGGACTATTACCCCGTGGCCCCCGGCGTGCGCGAGGCGGCCATCCTCATGCGCAAGGATGTGGGTCACCTGCAGCAAGGGGGTCTGCAATGAGCCTGCAACTCGACCCGCGCCGGCTGGCCATGCTGCAGGCCATGGGCATCACGCTGTGGCTGCCCGATACGGCAGCGGCCCCGGTGGCCGCTGCCAACCCTGGCCGGACGGCCGCCGCTATGGTGCCGGTGCCGGCCCGGCCAGAGGCCGCACCCGTTGCCGATTCACCTGCTGCCAGTGCGCCAGCGGCCGGAACGGCAACAACCGCCCCGGCAGCCCCCGTGCGCCCGTCCCCCCGGCGGCCTGCCGCCGCTGCCCAGACCGTGCCCCCGTCTGCACCCGCAGAAACGGCGGCAGTGGCCGCAGCGGCAACGACATGGCAACTGGCACCGGCGGTGCATCTGTACCCGCAGGCGGCGGGAGAAGGCACGGGCGGGCCGTGGCTCATCCTGCTGGAAAGCGTCAATCCCACCACCCCGCTGGCGGGCGCCGTGGGGCAACTGCTGGGCAAAATGCTCCAGGCCCTGGGCCTGGACACCCATCCGCAGGTCTGGCTGGCCGTCCTGCAACGCCCCGGCAGCAGCGCCCTGCCGATTGCGGCGGGCATGGCCGGCAGCCTGGCCCCGGTGGACTGGCAGCCGCTACAGCCGTGTCTGGCCCGCACCATCGCCCAGGTGCAACCCGCGCGGGTACTGCTGCTGGGCCAGAAAGTGGCGCAAACCGTGCTGGAACGCAGCGAACCCGTCGGGCAGTTGCGCCAGCAGCGCCACGTGCTGCACGGCATTGCGGCGGCGGTCAGCTACGACCCCAGCTTTCTGCTGCGCACCGCCCAGCCCCGGCGCTACAAGGGCGAGACGTGGGACGATCTGCGCTTTGCCGCCCGGCTGGGCGGGAAGGAGAACCGGCATGAATCTTGAACATCTCCTCTTGTTTCTCCCCGCCTGCTTTGCGCTGAACATGGCGCCCGGGGCGAACAACCTGCTTTCCATCACCAACAGCACGCGCTATGGATTTGCCACGGCGTGCTGGGCGGGCGTGGGCCGCTTGCTGGCTTTTGCGGGAATGATCGCCATTGCGGCTGCCGGGCTGGCAGTGGTGTTGCAGACCTCGGAAGTGTTTTTCCTGGCGGTCAAGATCGCCGGGGCGCTGTATCTTTTTTATCTGGCCATTCAGCTCTGGCGGGCGCCGGTGGAATCCGCCCCCGGCACGGCCCCGACGGGGGCGGGCCGTTCCCTGCCGGCGCTGGCCAAACAGGAGTTCTGGGTGGCGGTGGGCAATCCCAAGGCGATTTTGATCTTCACCGCCTTTCTGCCCCAGTTCATTGAAGTCGGCCAGCCCGCTGCACCGCAGTTCGCCGTGTTGGGCGGGTTGTTTCTGGTGCTGGAATGGGTGGCCATTGCGGCCTACGCCTACATCGGCAGCCATCTGGGCCGCTGGTTTGCTGCGCCCCGGCGCCGCCAGGTCTTCAACCGCGCCTGCGGATCGTTGCTGGGTCTGGCCGGGTTGGGCCTGCTGACGGCGCGGCGGGCATAAAAAAGGAGCTGCTACCGCTGATCAGATGAGGATCTCAGGGTTTTAATACCTTGAAATCCAGTCTGTACCAGCGGTAGCAGCTCCTTTTTTAGGAAGGCTGCCCGGTTTACTTGGCCACGGCTTCCAGGGCGACGGTGATCGTCACTTCATCGCCCACGTTGGGCACGTACTTGCCCAGGTTGAAGTCCGAGCGCTTGATCACGGTGCTGGCGTTGGCGCCGATGGCTTCCTTCTTCATCATCGGGTGGGGCTTGCTGACGAAGTGGGTCACTTTCAGGGTCACGGGCTTGGTGATGCCCTTGATCGTCAGGTCACCGTCGATGGTGGCAGGCTGGTCGCCGTCGAAAGTCACCTTGGTGGACTTGAAGGTGGCGGTGGGGTACTTGGCGGTGTTGAAGAAGTCTTCGTCCTGGATGTGGCCGTTGAACACGTCAAAGCCGGTGTCGATCGAGGTGGTGTCGATCACCACGTCCACCGAAGCGGTCTTGGCGGCCTTGTCCAGCACCACGGTGCCGGTGGTCTTGTTGAATTTGGACAGCTGGGTCGACAGACCGTGGTGCTGGTACGAGAAGTTGGGGAAGGAGTGCGAGCTGTCGATGGCGTAGGTAACCGGCGCAGCGATGGCCGAGGTGGCAAAAGCGCCGGCGATGGCCAGGGCAGCGGTCAGTTGGGTCATACGGAGCATGGTTTTCCTTTCAAAGGGGTCAAAAAACAAGAAAGACTGAAAAAGAACGTCGGGGTTCACTTGGCGGTGATCTTGAAGTTCACCACCACGTCGTTGGCAACGATGTCGAAGGCCTTCCACGCGCCTTCGCCGATGGAAAAGGCGCCGCGCTGGATGGTCAGCTTGCCTTCGAACACGCCCTGGCCGCCCTGTTCGCTGAAGCGGGCGGGCACCACGACGTTCTGCGTCTGGCCCTTGATGGTCAGCTTGCCGGCCACTTCGTACTGGCCGGCGGCGGGCAGTGCCTTGACGCTGGTGGATTCGAACCGGGCCTTGGGAAAGGCTTTGGTGTTGAACCAGGTTTTCGTGGCCAGTTCGTCGTTGGCCTCGTCGCTATCGACATCCACGCTGGCCAGGTCCACTTCCAGGCTGGCCTGGGCCTTGTCGGCGTGCGCCGGGTCGAAGCGCAACTGGCCGTTGAACGTCTTGAACACGCCCTGCATTCCGACGCCCATTTGCTGGTAGTCGAAGGTGATCTTGCTGGCCTGGGGCTGCACCTGGGTGTATTCCGCCGCCTGGGCCGTCTGTACGGTGTGGGCCAGCAGCAGGCCGGCAGTCAGGGCGAGGGCAAGTTTTTGCATGAAAAAATCCTTTCAGGAAACGCGGGGCGCAGACCCCGGCGTGGTGTTTGATTCGGTAGCGTCAGGCGCGGCGCGGCAGCATCCGGGTCAGCACGTCGTCCTTGTCGAACCAGTGGTGCTTGAGTGCGCCGGCCACGTGCGCCAGCAGCACCGCAATCAGCGTCAGATTCAAAACGGCGTGCAAAGTTTGCAGGGCGTTGCCGATTTCCTTGTTTTTTTCCAGCAGGTCGGGCAGCGGCAGCACGCCGAACCATACGGTCTGGATGCCCTTGGCCGAGCTCATCAGCCAGCCCGACAGAGGAATGGCGAACATCAGCACGTACAGGGCAAAGTGGCCCAGCCTGGCGCCCAGGCGCTCCAGCGTATTCATGTGGGCAGGCAGCGCCGGGGGGGTATGGCCTGCCCGCCAGGCCAGGCGCACGACGGCCAGCAGAAACACGGTGACGCCCGCCCATTTGTGCCACGAATACAGTTGCAGCTTTTGCGGCGACAGGGACAGCCCCTGCATGTAAAAGCCCAGGCCCAGCAGGCCGAAAAGCATCAGCGCCATCAACCAGTGCAAGAATTTGGCCGGGGCGCTGTAATGGGAGCGGGATGGTGCTGAAGGCATAGACATAGATCAAAAAATAATCAGGAACGCCTGGGACTTTAGGGTATTTACCCGTGAAGCGATAGGGGACAATTGCCAAAACTTTATTGCAAAGGTTGCAACAATGAGCCGTTTGGATGCCATGCAGCACTTCGTCAGGGTGGCGGACTTGGGCAGTTTTGCTGCTGCTGCCGATCAATTGGGGGTGGCCCGTTCGGTCGTGACGCGGCGCATTGCGGCGCTGGAGGAACACCTGGGCGTCAAGCTCATCACCCGCACCACGCGCAAGCTGACCCTGACCAGCGCCGGACTGGCCTACCTGGAACGCTGCCGCAGCATCCTGCAGGCGCTGGAGGATGCCGAGTCGGAGATCATGGCCTCGGGCCAGACTCCGCGCGGGCCCATTCACATGGGGCTGCCGGTGAGCTTCGGCATCCGCCGCATCGCCCCGCTGCTGGCGCAGTTCGGCCAGACCTATCCGCACATCGCCCTGACGCTGGATTTCAACGACCGCACCAGCGACCTGATCGACGAGGCCATGGACATTGCCATCCGTGTCAGCAGCGAACTGGCCCCGGGGGTCGTAGCCCGTAAATTGGGACAAGGGGAGTTTTTCACCGTGGCTGCGCCGGCCTACCTGGCGCAGCACGGCACGCCGCAGCACCCGGACGACTTGCTGAAACACCGTTGCCTGGGCTACACCGGGCGGGCAAACAACCGGCCCTGGCAATTCATGGTCGAGGGGCAGTTGCAATCCTTCACGCTCGATTACGTGCTGCAGGCCAACAATGGCGACGCCCTGACGCTGGCCGCGCAGCAGGGGCTGGGCATCGCGGTGCAGCCGGACTTCATCGTGCAGGAAGCATTGGACAGCGGGGCGCTGGTGTCCGTCCTGCACGCCTTTGCGCCGCCGCCGTTCGGCATCTACGCCATCCTGCCCGGCAACCGCCTGCTCACGCAGCGCCAGCGCGTGGTGATCGACTTTTTGGCGCAGGCACTGCGTCCTGTGCCGGGGCAGGCATAATGGCGGGTTTTCCAGAGTTTGGAGATTTGGATCGTGGAACCCTACCCCAGTTGGTAGCTTCCTAGGCTCTGAATGCGTTGCCGCAAGGGGTCTTGGAAGCGTTTCTTTTTTCTTCCCCCCTTTTGCCTTTGTCGGCACCGCATCGAGGAGTGAGCCATGCTCAACGTCTTTACGCTGTCCAATGGGCGGCTGGTTCAAGCAGAAATCAACCAGCTATCCGATCTGGAGCAGGAGCTGCCCGTCTGGGTGGACATGGAATCGCCCACGCGCGAAGAAAAACGCTGGGTCAAGCAGCACTACGGCCTGTCGATTCCTGAAGACGCCACAGGCGAGGACATCGAGGAATCGGCCCGCTTCTACGAAGAAGACAACGGCGAGCTGCACATCCGCAGCGACTTCCTGATCGACGGCGAGGAAGAAAGCCGCAGCGTGCGCGTGGCCTTCATCCTGAACCAGCGCAACACCGAACTCAAAAGCTGCGGCGTGCTGTTTTCCATTCGTGAAGAGGACATCCCCGTGTTCCGCCTGCTGCGGATGCGGGCGCGGCGCGTGCCCGGCCTGATCGACGAGGCCAAGGACGTGCTGCTGTCCCTGTTCGATGCCGACGTGGAGTATTCCGCCGATGCGCTCGAAGGCATTTACGACGACCTGAAAAAAGTCAGCGCCCAGGTGCTGGAAGGCAGCGTGACCGACACCTACGCCCAGCAGGTGCTGGCCGACATCGCGTGGCAGGAAAACCTGAACGGGCGCGTGCGCCGCAACATGCTGGACACGCGCCGCGCCGTCAGCTTCATGATGCGCAGCAAGATGCTGGACGCCGAGCAGTTCGAGGACGCCCGCCAGATCCTGCGCGACATCGAATCGCTGGACAGCCACACGCAGTTTTTGTTCGACAAGATCAACTTCCTGATGGACGCGCTGGTCGGCTTTTTGAACATCAACCAGAACAAGATCATCAAGATTTTCTCGGTGGCCAGCGTCGCGCTGCTGCCGCCCACGCTGATCGCCAGCGTTTACGGCATGAACTTCCGCGTCATGCCGGAGCTGCAATGGGAGTACGGCTACATCTACGTCATCCTGCTGATGATCGCCAGCGCCGTCGGGCCGATGATCTATTTCCGCAAGCGCGGCTGGCTGAAATAACCGGTTTTTATAGCTGTTTACGCTCTATATAAAAGGGTTTCAGGTATTTTTATACTTGAAACCCTTTGTTTATCTGCGGAAGCAGCTTTTATTTTCATATCCCACCCCGCACCAGCGCCTGGACGATCTCCAGCGCATAGCGGCTGGCGATGCTTTGGACGAAGGCGGGAAAGTCCACATGGGCGTTGTCGTCCGCCCGGTCGGAGATGGTGCGCACGGCGGCAAACGGCAGGCCGTAGTCGGCGCAGGTCTGGGCGATGGCCGCCCCTTCCATTTCCACCGCCAGCGCGGGGTAGCCGGCCTCGTGCAGTTCGCTGTGAATGCGCTGCGAGGTGCTGGCGGCAACGATGAACTGGTCGCCGCTGGCGATCAACCCGCTATGCACCTGCGGCGCGTGTCCGCCCAGCAGCGCCAGCTGCCAGCCCTGGGCGGCCTGCACGCACTGCTGCGCGGCCTGCTGCAAGGCGCCGGTCAATGCCGTATCGCAGGCAAAGCAGGGCTGGGCGTAGCCGGGCACCTGCCAGCGCGGCACGATGGGGCGCACGTCCATGTCGTGCTGCACGAATTGCTGGGCCACGACCACGTCGCCCACGCGCACCTGCGGGGCCAGGCCGCCGGCCACGCCGGTAAACAGCAGGCGCTGGATGGCAAAGCGCTCGATCAGCACGGCGGTGGTAGTGGCCGCCGCGACTTTGCCGATGCCGCTCAGGGCCAGCACCACGTCCTGCCCGTGCAGCTGCCCGCGCGTGAAGTCGCGCCCGGCGTGGCGTTCGGTGCGGGCGTCGTGCAGCAGGGCTTGCAGGCCGTGTTGTTCTTCGGGCAGGGCGCTGACGATGGCAAGCGGCATGGGGGAATGTCCTGAAAAATGGCAACAAAAAAACCGGGCCTCCCAACGAGAGGCCCGGCGCGGATTGTCCCTGATCGCTGGCTGGTGGCGAGTGTTATGCCTGTTGGCTTTGGCGCAGTTCGCGGCGCAGCACCTTGCCGACGGGGGTCTTGGGCAGCTCCTGGCGGAATTCGACGACCTTGGGGTGCTTGTAGTTGGTCAGCTTGCCCTTGCAGAAGTCGCGGATGGCCTGTTCGGTGATCTGCGGGTTGTTCACCACGACGACCAGTTTCACGGCTTCGCCGGTTTTTTCGTCCGGCACGCCGACCACGGCGCATTCGAGCACGCCGGGCATCTGGGCGATCACGTCCTCGACCTCGTTGGGGTAGACGTTGAAGCCGCTGACCAGCACCATGTCCTTCTTGCGGTCGATGATGGTGATGTAGCCGCGCTCGTCCATGGTGCCGATGTCGCCGGTGCGGAAGTACCCGTCGGGCGTCATGACACGGGCGGTTTCGTCCGGGCGCTGCCAGTAGCCGGCCATGACCTGCGGGCCTTTGACGGCGATTTCGCCGGACTGGCCCTGCACCGGGAAGCCGTCGTCATCGACCAGGATGACATCGGTGCTGGGCACGGGCAGGCCGATGGTGCCGGTAAAGGCCTTGGCCGCCACCGGGTTGCACGAAACGATGGGGCTGGTTTCCGACAGGCCGTAGCCTTCGCAGATCGGGCAGCCGGTTTTCTCCAGCCACAGCTTGGCCACCGCGCTTTGCACGGCCATGCCGCCGCCGACCGATACCTTCAGGTGGCTCCAGTCGACCGTGCCGAAGTCCGGGTGGTGGGCCAGACCGTTGAACAGGGTGTTCACCGCCGGGAAGGTGTGGAAACGCTGTTTGGACAGTTCCTTGAGCGTGGCTTTCAGGTCGCGCGGATTGGGGATCAGGATGTTTTTGCCGCCAATGTGCATGGACAGCATCATGTTCACCGTGAACGCGAAGATGTGGTACAGCGGCAGGGCGCAGACGCTGGTGATTTGCTCGCCGCTGG
>JAHRXD010000211.1 GCA_019104825.1 Comamonas sp. | reverse complement strand
CGTGCGGCAAAGGGAGGTGGCCCATGCGTGATGCGGTATTGCTGACGGCGGCCCTGCTGGCCTGTACGGCAGGCATGGGCTGGCTGGCGCTGGCCCTGGAAGACCATTGGGCGCAGGTGCGGGCCAGTGCGCCCAGCCGTGCCCAGGCGCTGCGCCTGCGCGTGCTGGGCGCAACGGGCCTGCTGGTCGGGCTGGCGCTGTGCCTGCGGGTGGACCATGCCTCGATGGCGGTGCTGGTGTGGGTGATGGCGCTGGCGGCGGCCGCGCTGGCCATTGCCCAGGTTCTGAGCTGGTGGCCGCGCTGGCTGCGGGTGCTGGCCTGGGTGGTGGGATAGGCGCCCGCCACCCAAGCCAAGAAGTTGAAAACGCCAACGCCCAGTGCAATGCACCGGGCGTTGTTGCATGAAGGCGGCCTGCACCGCCCTGCCCTGGCCGGATACGGCTATTTGCGCAGCAGGGCTTTGAGTACGTTTTGCAGACGCCGCGCCGTGGCTTCGCCGTGAGCGGTGGCCAGCACGGTGGCCACGTCCTGCGTCCAGGTTTCCTGCGGCATGGCGGCATTGCGCTGGGTCAGCAGTTGCAGTTGCAACATGCGGCGCTGGCTGTGCTGTTCGGCAGGGGTGGGCACGTCGGCAGCGATTTCCAGACGCAGCAGGGACGGCCCGGCGTCGCCCTTGGGGGCGTCGGCCAGTGCCTGGCCCCAGCTGTTGCGGGCAGCGGCGGGAAGTTTGCCCAGTTCCTGGCCAGATGGCAGGGCAGCGGCATCGCGCTGGGCCCAGGCCTGGAGCAATTGGCCAACGGCTTCGCCATGGGCCTGCGCGGTAAGTTTGCGCAGGGCGTGCTGGGCGGCCTCGACGGCATCGCGCTGGGCGCGGAAGGCAGCATCGGACAGCCGGGGGCCGCGCTCGGCCCGATCTGCACGCGGCGGGCGCTGGTCGGGACGGCGCTCTTTGCCGCTGCCCCGGGGGTCACGCCCTGTTTGAGGGGCGGCCTCTTTTTTGGCGCCCGGACGATCGTCCCCGCGCACGGCAATCACCGGGCGTTCGACTGCGGCCGCCGCCGCTGGAGCCGCATCCTGCGCAGCGGCAGGGGTGGCCTGGGCCGACGGGTCTTGCGGGACTTGCTGTCTGGCCGCTTCCAGGGCATTCAAGGCAGCGCGGATTTGCTGCGCATCGCCGCTGGCATTGGCCGCTTGCAGGGCCTGGGCGGCATCCAGCACCGCCCGGTCATGGGCGGACAGCGCCTGCGCAGGCGCACGGCTGCGCTCGGCGGACTTGCGCTGGAACAGGGCATCCACGGGCGCACGGAACGCATCCCAGAGCTTTTGCTCCAGCTTGCGCTCCAGGGGAACCGCCTGGGCCAGCGCCTGCCATTGCTGCTGCAAGGTTTTGATAGCATCTACCGCCAGCCCCGGGGCATCGTGCAGTGCTTTAGCCTGGGAAATCAATGCCTCTCGCTGGGCAATGCTCTCTTTTTGTGCAGCACGCAAGGGCGCCTCGGCAGCATGAATCGCCTCTTTCCATGCGGCTTGCAGCTCGGCAAAGGCTTTTTCCCCGACGTGCCCGCCATCACGCCAGCGCTGGCCAAACTGGCGCAGGGCGCGTGCTGCTTCCTTCCAGTCGGACACGGGCGTCTGCGCCCAGGCCTTGACTTCGTCGATCAGCGCCTGGCGGTCTGCCTTGTGCTGGGTCGATTCAGCCCGTACCTTGCCCAGCCATTGCTGTACCTGCTGGTGTACCTGGGTGCAGGCTTCGTCGAACTTTTTCCACAGTCCATGATTGGGCGCGGCGCCCTGGTCGATCTGGCGCCACTGGTCGCGCAGGTGGCGCAGGGCATCCTGCAATTTACGCCCGCCCTGCGGGTTTTGCGTCAAGGCCACCGCCTGCTCGATCAGCTGCTGGCGCAGGGTATCGGCCTGCTGCGGCTGCCAGCCCAGGGTATCGCCCGCTGCCAGCAACTGCTCATGCACTTGCCCGGCCAAGGCTGCATCCAGCCAGCGGCCGTGCTGCTTCAACGCACTGCGTACCTGGGCAATGGCGGCTGCCTTGTCTTGCGGGGGCGCATCGGCCAGGCTTTGCAGCAAAGGCTGCAGCGCTGCCTGGGCGGCGTGCTGCTTGGCTGCGGGGTCCGGTTTGGCGACGGCTGCTGGCACAGCCAGCTCCGACGGCATTCCCCGGGCCACACGGATTTCATCGGCCCACACCGGAACCGCCGGCAGCGCAGCATTGGCGTCTTCTGCGGCCAGTTTGGTGACGGCCAGCGCATCCAGAAACGCCTGCCAGACCAGCAGGAGCTGGGCCTCGGAAGTTTCCAGCGTGCTGGTAAAACGCTCGGGCACACAGGCCCAGCCCGCGTCGCTGCGCAAACTCAGGGCTTGCTGGCGCCACTGGGTAACGTCCGCCTGCAGGCCGTCCAGAGCAGCTTCGGCATCTTTCCAGGGCTTGGTGGAAAGCACCTCGATGCGCTGGGCCAGCAGCACGGCCACTTCGCGCTGCACCTGAACCTTGTGCTGCAATTCCTCGATGCCCTTGGCGCGTTCAAGCAGTTGGGCCTTCAGGCTGGCCAAGGGTTCGCGCGACAGCGGCGCCCCGGCCTTGGCGGCATCGCGTTGCCACAAGGCGGCCTGCTCGGCAGAAAAATGCGGCGCCTGCAGCAATGCCTGGGCGCTGGCGGCCCATTCCCCGACGATCAAATCTTGGTCCTGGGCGCGGCGCATGTCGTCCAGGCGCTCGCGCAGCAAGCGGGTGGCCCCCTTGTCGCGGTTGCCCAGTTCTTTCATGACTTCCTGCAGTTGCTCGGCAGAAGGATCGCTGGCCAGCCAGGCACGCAGACAAGTGGCCCGCTCCCCCGAGGTTTGCGCCGAGAAGGCCCCTCCGGTCAAGGTATCTAGGGGATGGACGTCGGCACCATTGCCGCTGGTGGAAGTGAGTTCGGTGGCGTCAGACATAGCGCTGAATACTAAAAACAGTCATCAATAAAAAAGGAGGCGCCCAGGACAGATGCCCCATCCTGGGCGTGCTTGAAAAGGGTTCCCAGCAGTGCCGCTGGTCGTGAGCTACCCGGTATTTTCGCCTTGAAACGCAAAGCACCCAAGCTTATTTCGGTAAATGTGTGCAGGCAACGAAAAGACCCACACCCGAGCATAGGCCAGAGTGTGGGTCTTTAGGCAAAGTCCAAGACCTTGCACACAGTGGCGCCCAGAGAGTCAGGGTCTGCACGCCACGGGGTAATGATTACCCCTTTCGGTCCGCAGCCACACCCAGATGCCAAACAGGGGCTGAAAAGCAGGCAGGACGCCCACCCGGTGGTATGTGCTGGCGAACAAGAGTGCCCGAAGCACTCGCTGCCAATATAGACATCTGCGCCCTGCCTGCCAAGGGGCTGTGCGCAACATGGCGAAAAGATGCGGGGAAACCACTAGGGATACGTCGATTTCCCGGCAGGCCAAATAACCTTTTTGTCTTAAAAAGCATTTTTTAACGATTGACGGGTAATTTTGACACCCCCTAGAATGCGCCGCGTGCCCTGGTTTATCCAGGGCTTTTTGTTTGACGCTGCTCCATGGCCTTGTTTCCAGAAGATGCCCGAACCCGGCACCTCCTGCGAAGAAGCAGCTCCCTCCACTCCCGGTTCATGCAGATTGTTTTGCTTCAGGCGTCCGATCGCCCCAAGCAGCAAGGGACTGTGTGCACCGAAAGAAAAGGATCCGCTATGACTCCGTCAAGAAACCTGGGCGCCGCCGTGCGCTCCTTCTTTTCCGATACCACGGAAGGCTTTCTTGAAATTATCCGCAACACCCTGGCCCTGCTAGGCATTGCCGTGGCATGCACGATCATGGTCTTCGTTGTCCGCCCGGATTGGCGCTCGGCCAGCGAAGCGCAATTGCGCACCTGGCTGCAAGAGCGCCAGGACGACGCAGCAGTGGCCACACTGACCCCCGAGCCCGGCGCCATTGAGCGCACGACCGCCACCAACCCCAAGGAACTGCCCCGCGAACAAGCCGCCATTGCCTACTGGTTGAGCAAAAAATACAAGGTGGCTGCCGAGCCCATGGCCGCCCTGGTCACCGAAGCCTACGAACAAGGCGCCCGGCACAAGATCGACCCGACCCTGATTCTGGCCGTCGTGGCCATTGAGTCGCGCTTCAACCCGTTTGCCCAAAGCAGCGTCGGCGCCCAGGGACTGATGCAGGTGATGACGCGCGTGCATACGGACAAGTATGAGAACTTCGGCGGCGATCTGGCTGCATTCGACCCGGTCAGCAACATGCGCGTGGGCGTGACGATCCTGAAGGAATACATCCGCCGCTCCGGTTCCATCGAAGGAGGGCTGAAGTACTACGTCGGCGCAGCCAACCTGCCTTCGGATGGCGGTTATGCCGCCAAGGTGCTGGCCGAGTACCAGCGCATCCGCCAGGTTGCCGGCCATGCCGCCCCGCCGCCGCCCGCCCCGGCACCTCAAACCACGGCTGCCGCAGCCAGCCCGACCCTGGCACTGGCCGACACGCAACCGGCCGAGGCGGCCAATCCCGGGAACATGTAGGCGCCCCCGCGCCTTTCATATAAGCCCCCGCCTTGCGTTCCACCGCTGGCGGTAAGCTAAAATCGCAGAGTACGCAACTGGCGATAGGCAAGGTCGGGCAGGCATGTCCGGCCGCTGCTGATGTGGAACAGTTTTGTGCCTTGGCGCACACCAACCACCGGGGAGCGTACCGCCTGGAACTTTCAGGCGTTTTCAGCCGTTCGCCTGGGCAGCCCTTGGCTTACCAAGGGACTCACACACAGTAACTGCCACATCCAACATGTTCCAACGTTCCAACACCGTTCAAGTTGTCGACCCCGAAGTTTTTGCCGCCATCCAGGCCGAAAACCAACGCCAGCAAGACCACATCGAGCTGATCGCCAGCGAAAACTACTGCTCCCCTGCCGTCATGGAAGCCCAGGGTTCGCAGCTCACCAACAAATACGCCGAAGGCTACCCCGGCAAGCGCTACTACGGCGGCTGCGAGAACGTGGACGTGGTCGAGCAACTGGCCATCGACCGTGTGAAGCAACTGTTCGGCGCCGAGGCGGCCAACGTGCAGCCCAATTCCGGCTCGCAGGCAAACCAGGCGGTGTTCATGGCATTCTTGAAGCCCGGCGACACCATCATGGGCATGAGTCTGGCCGAAGGCGGCCACCTCACCCACGGCATGGCGCTCAACATGAGCGGCAAGTGGTTCAACGTCATCGCCTACGGCCTCGACAAAAATGAAGAGATCGACTACGCGCAGATGGAGCGGCTCGCACGCGAGCACAAGCCGAAGCTCATCATCGCCGGGGCTTCCGCCTACGCGCTCAGGATCGACTTCGAACGCTTCGCGCGCGTGGCGAAGGAGATCGGCGCGATCTTCATGGTCGACATGGCGCACTACGCCGGCCTCATCGCCGCGGGCGTCTATCCCAACCCGGTGCCGCACGCCGACGTCGTCACCTCGACCACGCACAAGACCCTGCGCGGCCCGCGCGGCGGCATCATTTTGATGCGCGCCGAGCACGAGAAAGCGATCAACTCGGCGATCTTCCCCGGCCTGCAGGGCGGCCCGCTGATGCACGTCATCGCCGGCAAGGCGGTGGCGTTCAAGGAAGCGTCGACCAAGGAATTCAAGCACTACCAGGAGCAGGTCGTCGCCAATGCGCTGGTGATGTGCAAGGTGCTGGTCGAGCGCGGCCTGCGCATCATCTCCGGCCGCACCGAAAGCCACCTCTTCCTGGTCGATCTGCGTGCCAAGAACCTCACCGGCAAGGAGGCCGAG
>JAHRXD010000202.1 GCA_019104825.1 Comamonas sp. | reverse complement strand
CGTGCGGCAAAGGGAGGTGGCCCATGCGTGATGCGGTATTGCTGACGGCGGCCCTGCTGGCCTGTACGGCAGGCATGGGCTGGCTGGCGCTGGCCCTGGAAGACCATTGGGCGCAGGTGCGGGCCAGTGCGCCCAGCCGTGTCCAGGCGCTGCGCCTGCGTGTGCTGGGCGCAACGGGCCTGCTGGCCGGGCTGGCGCTGTGCCTGCGGGTGGACCATGCTTCGATGGCGGTGCTGGTGTGGGTGATGGCGCTGGCGGCGGCAGCCCTGGCCATTGCCCAGGTTTTGACTTGGCAGCCCCGCTGGCTGCGGATATTGGCTTGGGTGGCGGGATGAAGCAGGCCGTACCTGAACAGGAGGGCCGGGCGATGCAGGGTGGCGTGCGCAGGGCCGGGGCGGCGGCGGTGTTTGTCGTGATCGTGGCCGTCCTGGCCGGGGTGGCGCTGTGGCAGCAGGCCCGACCCGCCGTGGTCTACCAGAGCGAGGCCGTGGCCCGCAGCGACATCGAGGCCACGGTGACCGCCATCGGCACGCTGCAGCCGCTCAGTTACGTGGACGTGGGCGCCCAGGTCTCGGGCCAGATCATGCGGCTGGCGGTGGCGCCGGGCGACCCGGTGGCCAAGGGCGACTTGCTGGTCGAGATCGACCCCAGCGTGCAACGCGCCGCGGTGGATGCCGGGCGGGCGTCGCTGGCGGGCCTGCGTGCCCAACTGGCCGAGCAGCAGGCCCAGGCCCGGCTGGCCGAACAGCAACTGGCACGCCAGCAGGCATTGATCCTGCACCGGGCCACGCCCGAGGAGGCGGTGCAGACCGCGCAGGCCAACCATGCCGTGGCCCTGGCACGCATGGCCCACCTCAAGGCGCAGATCGACCAGACCCAGGCCACGCTCCAGGCCGACGAGGCCCGCCTGGGCTATACGCGCATTTACGCGCCCATGTCCGGCACGGTGGTGGCGGTGGAGGCACGGGAGGGGCAGACGCTGAACGCCACCTACCAGACGCCCAACGTCCTGCGCATTGCCGACCTGTCGGCCATGACGGTCTGGACCGAGGTGTCCGAGGCCGACGTGCGCCGCGTCCGGCCCGGCATGGCGGTCTACTTCACCACGCTGGGCGGCGCGGGCCAGGCCCGGCCCCGGCGCTGGAACGGTACGGTGCGCCAGGTGCTGCCCGCGCCGGCCGTCAGCCAGGCCGCCGCCCCGGCCACCAAGACGGTGGTCTACACGGTGCTGTTCGATGTGGGCAATGCCGATGAAGAACTCATGCCGCAGATGACCGCCCAGGTGGTCTTCGTCACGGCCCAGGCGCTGCAGGCGCTGGCCGTGCCGCTGGCGGCGGTGCAGGAGGACGCCGGCACAGGCCCGCAGGTGCGCGTGCTGGATACGCAGGGCCAGGCCCAGCCCCGCCGCGTGGCGCTGGGTGTGCGCAGCCGCCACCAGGTGCAGGTGCTGGATGGCCTGGCCGAAGGCGAGCGCGTGGTGATCGGGGAAACCGAGCAGGCCGGTGGCCTGCGGTGGCTGCAATGGTGAGTGCGGCGCCGGATGCGCTGATTTCCCTGCGCGGCATTTGCAAGCACTACGGCGGCGATGCCAGCGGGCAGCCTGCGGTGACGGTGCTGCATGGCATCGACCTGGACATCCGCGCCGGGGAATTCGTGGCGGTGGTGGGCAGTTCCGGCTCGGGCAAGTCCACGCTGATGAACATCCTGGGCTGCCTGGACCGGCCCGGCGCGGGCAGCTACCGTTTCCAGGGCCGGGACGTGGCGCAGATGGACGCCGACGCGCTGGCCTGGCTGCGGCGCGAGGCTTTCGGCTTCGTGTTCCAGGGCTACCACCTGATTGCCAGCGAAAGCGCGAGCGAGAACGTGCAGATGCCCGCCATCTATGCCGGTCTGCCCCGGCACGAGCGCCAGCACCGCGCCCGGGCGCTGTTGCAGCGCCTGGGCCTGGGCGAGCGCCTGGACAACGGGCCCCACCAGCTCTCGGGCGGGCAGCAGCAGCGCGTCTCGATTGCGCGGGCGCTGATGAACGGCGGGCGCATCATCCTGGCCGATGAACCCACGGGCGCCCTGGATTCGCGCAGCGGCGCCGAAGTCATGGCCCTGCTGCGCGAGCTGGCGCAGGCCGGGCACACCATCATCCTCATCACCCACGACCGGGCGGTGGCCGCCCAGGCGCAGCGGGTGATTGAAATCCATGACGGGCGCATCCTGAGCGACAGCGCCCGTCAGGCCGTGCCACCGGTGGCCGGCCATGCGGTGCTGCCGGTGCAGGTGCCTGCATCGGGCCGGGCGGCGGCGACGCCCTGGCTGGCCGAACTGGCCGAGGCCGCCCGCAGCGCCTGGCGCGGAATGCGCATGAACCGCGTGCGCACCAGCCTGACGCTGCTGGGCATCGTCATCGGGGTGGTGTCGGTCATCGTCATGCTGGCCATCGGCGAAGGGGCGCGGCGCAAGGTGGTCGAGCAGATGGGCACCATGGGCACGGCCATCCTGTATATGGGCAGCCAGCCACCGGCCACGGGCGGGCCGGCGGGCCAGATCACCGAGGAAGACCTGGCCGCGCTGCGCGAACTGCCCGAAATCCGGCGCGTCATGCCTGTGATCGGCGACCCCGTCACCGTGCGCTACGGCAGCGCCGACAAGCAGGTGTACGTGTTTGCCGCCAGCCAGGAGATGCCGCTGGTACACCACTGGCCGCTGGCCCTGGGCCGTTACTTCACCGAAGCCGAAGACCGCAATCTGGCCCCGCTGGTGGTGCTGGGCGCCAAGGCGCGGCGCCACTTCTTTCCCGATGCGCCCCGGCCGCTGGGGCAGCAGCTCATCATCGGCAACTCGGCCTTCGAGGTCATCGGCGTGATGAGCGAGCGCGGCGCCGATTCCGGGGCGCAGGACTACGACGACATGGTCTTCATCCCCTACCGGTCCGGGCGTGCCCGCGTCTACCAGGCGCAGACCCAGCCGGACTATGTGGTCGTCGAGGCGGCCTCGTCCGACGTGGTGCATGACGCCGAGCAGGCCATGCGCCGCACCCTGCTGGCCCGCCACGGCGGGCGCGAGGACTTCGGCATCGGCAACGCCGCAGCCCGCATCCAGGCCGAAGCGGCCACGCGCCAGAGCATGGCGGTGATGCTGGGCCTGATCGCCGCCGTCTCGCTGGTGGTGGGCGGCATCGGCGTGATGAACGTGATGCTGATGACGGTGCGCGAGCGCACGCGCGAGATCGGCATCCGCATGGCCGTGGGCGCCCGCCAGAGCGACATCCTGCGCCAGTTCCTGACCGAGGCCAGTCTGGTCACCCTGGTCGGCGGCTCCGTCGGGGTGGCGGCGGGGCTGACCGTGGGCGCCGTGCTGATGGCCGCCGGCGTGCCCGTGGTGTTTTCGGTGCGGGCCATGCTGGGCGCGTTTGCCTGCGCCGTGGCCACCGGGCTGGTGTTCGGTTACATGCCGGCCAGAACGGCGGCGAGGCTCGACCCGGTGCGTGCGCTGGCGGGGGAGTGACGCGGGCGCATGTGCCGCGCCCTGCCCCGGTGCGGGCCGGGGTTCACTGTGATTTTGGCCGTGACTTTTGCCGTGACAATCGCGCCATGTCTGCTGCCATCGCCCACCCCGCCATGCCCCCCACCACCATCATCCTGTTCGCCCACGGTTCGCGTGACCCGCGCTGGGCGCAGACGCTCGACCACCTGCAGGCGGCGCTGGAGCAGCAGGCCGCCGCACAGGGCCGCGCCTGCGTGGTGCGCCAGGCGTTTCTGGAACTGATGGAGCCGCGCCTGCCCCAGGTGCTGGCCGAATTGGGGGCGCAGGGCGTGACGGCGGTGGCGGTGCTGCCGGTGTTCTGGTCGGAAGGCGGCCATGTGCTGCGCGATTTGCCGGCCCTGATCGACCAGACGCAGCAGCAGTTCCCCGGCCTGCAGGTGCAGACCTGGCCGGTGTTGTCGCGCTGGCCGGGGCTGCTCGACTGGCTGGCCGGGCAGGCCCTGGCGCAACTTGATGTGTGATAGCTATAAAAATAGAAGCTTTTTCCGCTGATATACAAATATTCTTATGATTGTTTGTATCTGAAATTCAATGATTGAGCGCGGAAAAAGCTATCAAAAATAATGATTCCAGGGTGTCCGGGCGATTTTGCGGAAAAATCTAGGGTTTTCCCTGTAATTTAAAAGGTGCTACCTCTGCGACATTTCGAGACCTTCTAGGGTTGCACCTTGGTGCGCCCTTTCCTGTTTTGAGGTTGTTCGTTATGTCCACCACCATTGGTATCAAAGTTGATGAAGCGCTGCGCGAGCGCATCCGCACGGCTGCCCAGAATCTTGGGCGCACCCCGCACTGGCTGCTCAAGCAGGCCGTTGTCCAGTATGTCGATGCGCTGGAGCGCGGCCTGCCCAGCATCCGCCTGCTGGGCACCGATGCCATGCCGGGGGACGAGGGTGTCGAAGAGGTGCAACCTGTCGCCGCACAAGAGGTGCAACCCTTCCTGCACTTTGCCCAGTCCATCCTGCCGCAGACACCGCTGCGGGCCGCCATTACTGCCGCCTGGCACCGGCCCGAGACCGAGTGCCTCCCCGCCCTGCTGCCCCTGGCGCGGGTGAGCGATGCCGAGCAGGCGGGCAAGATTCATACCCTGGCCGCCAAGCTGGTGCAGGGGCTGCGCGATGCCCCGGTGACCAGCGGCGTGGCCGCGCTGGTGCAGGAGTTCTCCCTGTCCAGCCAGGAGGGCGTGGCGCTGATGTGTCTGGCCGAGGCGCTGCTGCGCATCCCCGACAAGGCGACGCGCGATGCGCTGATCCGCGACAAGATCAGCCACGGCGACTGGAAGGCGCACGTCGGGCGCTCGCAGTCGATGTTCGTCAATGCCGCCGCCTGGGGGCTGGTGCTGACCGGCAAGCTGACCAGCACGAACAGTGAAAAAAATCTTTCGTCGGCGCTGACCCGCGTCATCGGCAAGGGCGGCGAGCCGCTGATCCGCCAGGGCGTGAACCACGCCATGAAACTGATGGGCGAGCAGTTCGTCACCGGCCAGAACATTGCCGAAGCGCTGGCCAACAGCCGCAAGTACGAGGCCCAGGGCTTCCGCTACAGCTACGACATGCTGGGCGAGGCCGCCACCACCGAGGCGGATGCCCAGCGCTACCTGCGCGACTACGAGCAGGCCATCCACGCCATCGGCGCGGCCTCGGCGGGGCGCGGCATTTTCGAAGGGCCGGGCATTTCGATCAAGCTCTCGGCCCTGCACCCGCGCTACAGCCGCGCCCAGTACGACCGCGTGATGGCCGAGCTGCTGCCGCGCGTGCTGCGTCTGGCCGAGCTGGCCAAGCAGTACGACATCGGCATGAACATCGACGCCGAGGAGGCCGACCGCCTGGAGCTGTCGCTCGACCTGATGGAAGCGCTGTGCGCCGCGCCCTCGCTCAAGGGCTGGAGCGGCATCGGCTTTGTCGTGCAGGCCTACCAGAAGCGCTGCCCGCACGTCATCGACTACCTGATCGACCTTGCCCGCCGCAGCCGCCGCCTGATGGTGCGGCTGGTCAAGGGCGCGTACTGGGACAGCGAGATCAAACGCGCCCAGCTCGACGGCCTGGCCGGCTACCCCGTCTACACCCGCAAGGTGTATACCGA
>JAHRXD010000197.1 GCA_019104825.1 Comamonas sp. | reverse complement strand
AAGGTCAGCCTGATCGGCAACGACATGCGCCTGGACAGCGGCGTGGGCACCTGCGGCAAAGAAGGCCAGAGCGTGCCCGTGGGCGTGGGCCAGCCCACCATGCGCATCGACGGGCTGACGGTGGGCGGCACGGCTTGATATTTTGCTAGCTATTAGCGCTTTATCCGCAAGGGTTTTAGCCCGTTTTGTTTAAAAAAGGGACGCTGTACAGCGTCCCTTTCTGCTTCTGCAAATGGCAGTGCGCAGCATCACGGCGTGCCTGCTGCGCCCTCCTGGGCCTTGGCGCGTTCGGCCATGCCCAGGAAATAGGAAATCGCTCATGGCGGCGGGATGCTCCTATCCTGCAGCCCGTCGGCTGCGCCATTGGGACGGCGTGCAGCCGGTGGCCTGATGAAACATATAGCTAAAGGCCGAGGTGCCGGCATAGCCCAGGTCGATGGCGATGCTGGTCACGCTGCGCGGCGTGCTCAGCCATTCCAGCGCCAGCAGCAGGCGCAGCTGCTGGCGCCACTGCCGCAAGGAGGTGCCCGTTTCCTGCACAAAGTGCCGCGCCAGGGTGCGGGCGGACATGCCCAGCACCTGCCCCCAAGCGTGCAGGCTGCGCGGGTCGGCGGGGTGGGCGTATAGCGCCTCGCACATCTGGCGCAGGCGTGGGCTGTGCGGCCAGGGCAGGTGCCGCTGCAGCTGCGGCAGGCGCTGCAACTGGGCGCGAAGCATGGCGTACAGCGTGTGCAGGTAGGCAGCATCTTCCTGCCGCCCTGCGACTTGTTCCAGCTCCACGATCAGCGCCCGCATCAGAGGGCTGACGGCGTACGAGGTGCAAAGGGCGGGCAGGCCCAGATCGGGCGCATCGTCCACATACAGATTGCGAAATGCCGCGCCATGCAAGGCGTGCGTAGCGTGGCGCGTGCCGGTAGGAATCCAGATGGCCTGCTCCGGCGTGATGACGTACCGGGCGTGCGCCACCGTCACCAGCAGCGTACCCGCCGTGGCATAGACAAACTGGTTCCAGCGGTGCGTATGCTCGGCAAACCCCTGGCCCGGCCCCAGGTTTTCCGAGCGCAGCACCACCGGCTGCGGCAGCACCTGCAGGGCAGGCACGGGCAGCAAGGCAGCCGTGCGGGTGGGGGAGGAAGGCATGGGGCGGATGTTTGGCATGTCGTCGATAGCACTTGTCATAGTATCGAAAAACCGCCGTCGATCGCATGGCTAGCATGGCGGCCTGAACCACCGGATGCCCGCGCCATGACCCCTCTCCCCCTTTCCCCCCACGATGCCGCCGCCCGCTGGCGCGTGCTGTGCGCCGGTGTCTGCGCCCTGGTGCTGACGCTGGGGCTGGCCCGCTTTGCCTACACGCCGCTGCTGCCCATCATGCGGGCGCAGGCCGACCTGTCCCTGCTGGCCGGTGGCTGGTTGGCGGCCATCAACTACGCGGGGTACATGAGCGGGGTGCTGCTGGCCACGGCCGTCGGCGATGTGGAGCGCAAGTTCCGGCTGTACCGCATCGGCCTGCTGCTGGCCGTGGTCTGCACCGCAGGCATGGGGCTGACGACCCACGTAGCGCTGTGGGCGGCACTGCGCTTTGTGGCCGGGCTGTCCAGCGCGGCGGGGATGCTGCTGGGGTCAGCCCTGGTGCTGAACTGGCTGGTGGCGCACCGCCAGCGGCCAGAGCTGGGCATCCATTTTTCCGGGCTGGGGCTGGGCATTGCGGTGTCTGGCCTGGCCGTGGTGGGCATGGTGGGCTGGCTGCCGTGGGACGGGCAATGGCTGGCGCTGGGCCTGCTGGGCGTGGTGTTTTTCATTCCCGCCTGGCGCTGGATGCCCCGGCCCGCCACCTTGCCCACCACCGCCAGCACGGCAGCAGCCAGCGCCCCGCCGCCCTCCGGGCGCTGGATGACACTGCAAACCCTGGCGTACTTCTGCGCCGGTTTCGGCTTTGCCATCGGCGCGACATTCACCGTCGCCATTGTGGAAAAACTGCCGCTGCTCGCCGGCCGAGGCAGTTGGGCCTGGGTCGTCGTCGGGCTGGCGGCCACGCCGTCCACCTTTGTCTGGGACCGCATCGCGCAGGAAATCAGCGTGGCCCGCGCCCTAATGCTGGCCTATGCCCTGCAAGCGCTGTCCGCGCTGCTGCCGCTGCTGTCGGACGGCGTGGCACTCAACCTTGCCAGCGCCGCGCTGTTTGGTGGCACCTTTGTCGGCATCGTCAGCCTGACGCTGGCGCTGGTGGGCCGCCACTTTCCCGCCAATCCGTCCAAGGCCATGGCCCGCATCACCCTGGGCTACGGCGTGGCACAGATTGCCGCGCCTGCCATGGGCGGGATGATTGCCCGCGCCACCGGCAGCTATGCCGACGCGCTGGCGGTGACGACGGTCATCCTGGCCGCCGGTGTTGTGCTGCTGCAACTACTGATCCGGGAAGAACGCAAAACAAAAGCATGAATACGCAGGATTTTTGCAACAACCATCAAAGAAACAGAAAATTTGGTGATTTTTTGAATTTTTTCAGAATTTGACGCAATTTTTTTTCGCAAACTTTCCAGACCCATGTTGCACTGCGGCAAACGAAGTGCTACATTGCAGCGCTATGCCGATGTCCAGCGCTTTCTATTTTTACTTTTGGTTCTCTATCCCTGGCGGATGAGAGGCAAGCGCTCGCACACCCACGAACAACCCTCCCAAACAACCGCCGCAGCTGAAAAGCCCGGCGGTTTTTTGTTTTTCACGATCCCTTTTTTCACACAGAGGCACACATGACCGCTCAATACTCCCCGCCCGGTGACGCTTGGTACCGCAGCGCAGCCCCCAAAACTGGCCAGACTGACGACGAACGTATCAAGGACATTACTGTGTTGCCCCCTCCCGAGCACCTCATCCGCTTCTTCCCCATCCAGGGCACCTCTGCCGAAACCCTGG
>JAHRXD010000178.1 GCA_019104825.1 Comamonas sp. | reverse complement strand
TGTGCGGCCCGGGAGGAATGGCGCAGGGGCGCTGGTTCAGCCGCTTGGCTGCGCTTGCCGAACCAGGGAAACTTGAAAAATGCCATGAAATGCAGAGTAGCAAGGGCCTTAGCCCAGGTGTTTGGCATGAAGGCGCGGCGGCCCGTCTTTGACCACCTCGCCCACTGTGTAGAACGAGCCAAAAACAATAATTCTATCAGCCGGGCCTGCCGCAGCCAGGGCCGCTTGCAATGCCTGTTCGGGCCGGGCAAAGGTCTGGCTGAACTTTTGCGCAGCGACGGCCAAAGCCTGTGGCGTCTCGGCCTGCTTGTTGCGATGCACGCTCAGGCGCACGCCCGCGCCGGGGGCCGTCGGCAGCACAGCCTCGGGCGGCTGGGCGTCTTGCGGGGCGGCGTTTTTCTCCAGGCTGCGCCATTGCTGCTGTAAGTCGGCGGCGCGGGCAGCGCGGGCGATGGGCAGATCGGTGAAGTACCAGCGGTCGATCAGCGGACTGATGGTGGCGAACATCGGCGCAAGGTCTTTGTCTGCCATCGCGCCGAATACGGCATGGGTCGTCGGGAAGGTAGCCCCCATCGATCCCAGGTTGGCCGCCAGCGCCGCCACCGAGTGCGGATTGTGTGCCACGTCCAGCACCAGCACCGGTTCGCCGGGCAGCACCTGGAAGCGCCCGGGCAATTCGACCATGGCCAACCCGGTGCGCACTGCCTGGGCGGTAACGGGCACCTTGTCCCGCAGCGCCTCGAACGCCGCCAGCACGCCTGCCGCATTTACCAATTGATTGGCCCCGCGCAGGGCGGGGTAGGACAGCCCGGCATAGCGCCGTCCGCGCCCGGCCCAGGCCCATTGCTGCGGATCGCCGTTGTAGTTGAAATCCTCGCCAAAACGCCACAGATCGGCACCGATGGCCTGGGCATGGTCGATCACGCTTTGCGGCGGCACCGGGTCGCTGACCACCACGGGACGACCAGGGCGCATGATGCCCGCCTTCTCGCGGCCAATGGTTTCGCGGTCGGAACCCAGGAATGCCATGTGATCGACATCGACGCTGGTGATGATGGCGCAGTCGGCATCGATGATGTTGGTGGCATCCAGCCGCCCGCCCAGGCCCACTTCCAGAATGGCGACGTCCAGTTTCGCCTGACTCAACAGCCGCAGGATGGCCAGGGTGGTGAACTCAAAATAAGTCAGCAGCACTTCCTCGCCCTCCAGGCGGGCCGCTTCCACGGCGGCAAAGTGCGGCAGCAGGTCATCGGGCGCGACGATCTCGCCATGCACGCGGCAGCGCTCCTCGAAATGCACCAGGTGCGGCGAGGTATAGACCCCGGGCCGATACCCCGCTTGCAGGGCCACGGCCTCCAGCATGGCGCAGGTGGAGCCTTTGCCGTTGGTGCCTGCCACCGTGATCACCGGGCACGGCATGGCCAGTTGCAGGCGCTGGGCCACTTCGCGCACGCGCTCCAGCCCCAGGCTGATGTTTTCCGGATGAATGCGCTCGCAGTGTTCCAGCCACTGCGCCAGGGTAGAAAAAGTAGTGCTTTGCATAAGGGCTGCGATTGTCACCCAGCAAAGCATGACATCATCCCGAACATGACTACCAGTACAAGCATTCACGTTTTCGGCATTCCCAATTGCACCACAGTGAAAAAGGCCCGCCAGTGGCTGGCAGACCAGGGGCTGGACTACCAGTTTCACGATTTCAAGAAGGAAGCGCCCAGCGCCACCGACATCGCCCGCTGGCAGCAGGCCTTCGGCTGGGAGAAGCTGCTCAACCGCCAGGGCACTACCTGGCGCAAGCTGGACGCTGCTGACCAGGCGGCCATCACCGACGCTGCCAGCGCCGCCGCCTTCCTGCAAACCCAGCCCAGCGCCATCAAACGCCCCGTGGTGCAGTGGCCCAATGGCCGCATCACCATTGGCTTTGCTCCGCAAGACTGGCAAGCCCTGCTGGATTGAACCGGCGACATCCCCCGGAGAGTGCCATGCGCCTATTGCCTCCCGCCACCCTGTGCAGCCTCTGCCTTGTAACCGCCTCGCCCTGGGCGCAACCGGTACAGACCGAGCTGGCCGAAGTCATCTCCGTCGCCCCTATCCTGGTGCAGGAAAGCGTGCCGCTGGAGGATTGCATCGACCTGCCCCAGCAACGCCAGCGCTGCCGCACCACGACCGTGCAGCAAGAAGTACCGCAGGGCTACGAAGTGATCTACGAATACCGGGGACGGCGCTTTACCACCGAACTGCCCTACGACCCCGGCCCGACGGTGGTCGTGCAGCCGCCACGGGCCAGCCACCAATACGGCTCGATTCCAACCTCCGGCAACGTGCAGCCGGGGCGCAAAAGCTACGGCTCGGCCCCGGCTGCGGGCAGCACCGAGAGCATCGAATACCGCAGCACGCAGCCGGACATCCCCATCGTGGTCGATGTCCGCACCCGGCCCATTGCCGTGCCGGGCGTACCGGCAGACCGGCCACCGCACCCCGGCCCACGCCCGCGGCCTTGACGGCCAGCCTGGAGAACAGGCTCTAAAATGCCCGGTTTGCCCGCCGGGCATTTTCGTATTCACTGCAGCAAATTTAAACAAAATCACCGCTAAACGCTTATCCACAAAGCGGAAATAGCTAGATATTCAATAGCAAGAAAGTTGAGATCATGCAAACCATTCTGCAATCCGTCCCCGTCGGCCAGAAAGTCGGCATCGCCTTCTCCGGCGGCTTGGACACCTCCGCCGCCCTGCGCTGGATGAAGAACAAGGGCGCCCTGCCCTACGCCTACACTGCCAACCTGGGCCAGCCCGACGAGGCCGATTACGACGAAATCCCGCGCAAGGCCATGGAATACGGCGCGGAAAAGGCCCGCCTGATCGACTGCCGCCCGCAACTGGCCAACGAAGGCATCGCCGCCATCCAGGCCGGCGCCTTTCACGTCAGCACCGGCGGCATCACCTACTTCAACACCACCCCCCTGGGCCGCGCCGTGACCGGCACCATGCTGGTGGCTGCCATGAAAGAGGACGACGTCCACATCTGGGGCGACGGCTCCACCTTCAAGGGCAACGACATCGAGCGTTTCTACCGCTACGGCCTGCTGACCAACCCGCAACTGAAAATCTACAAGCCCTGGCTGGACAACACCTTCATCGACGAGCTGGGTGGCCGCGCCGAAATGTCGGCCTTCATGACCAAGGAAGGCTTTGGCTACAAGATGAGCGCCGAAAAGGCGTACTCCACCGACAGCAACATGCTGGGCGCAACGCATGAAGCCAAAGACCTGGAGTTTCTGAACAGCGGCATCCGTATCGTCAATCCCATCATGGGCGTGGCCTTCTGGAAGCCGGAAGTCGAAGTGAAGGCCGAGGAAGTCTCCGTCACCTTTGAAGAAGGCCGCCCGGTGGCACTGAACGGCAAAGCCATTGCCGACCCGGTGGAACTGTTCCTGGAAGCCAACCGCATCGGCGGCCGCCACGGCCTGGGCATGAGCGACCAGATCGAAAACCGCATCATCGAAGCCAAGAGCCGTGGCATCTACGAAGCCCCCGGCATGGCGTTGCTGCACATCGCCTACGAGCGCCTCGTCACCGGCATCCACAACGAGGACACCATCGAGCAGTACCGCATGAACGGCCTGAAACTGGGCCGCCTGCTCTACCAAGGCCGCTGGTTTGACCCCCAAGCCATCATGCTGCGCGAAGCCGCTCAGCGCTGGGTGGCCCGAGCCGTAACTGGCACCGTGACGCTGGAACTGCGCCGTGGCAACGACTACAGCATTTTGAACACCGAATCGCCCAACCTGACCTACGCGCCCGAGCGCCTGTCGATGGAAAAAGTGGAAGACGCACCGTTCAGTCCCCTGGACCGCA
>JAHRXD010000092.1 GCA_019104825.1 Comamonas sp. | reverse complement strand
CGCAGCATGTCCTGCACGTTGGACTCGGTAATGCGCGCCTGGCCGCGCATTTCCTTGACCAGGCGCGAGAGTTTGTCGGTAAGTGCGGATGCCATAAATTTAAACCCCGAAGGAAGCCAGCAAAAATCGTAAATTCTACCTGCTGGGGCCCAACCGGCGGCCCCGGGGGCCGCGCCGTACGGCGGTGCCGACGATATGATGGCGGGCATGGCGCTGCAACCCCATTTTCCCGTACACACCTCTCTCTGGACCCTGGCACCGGCCATCGCGGCGATGCTGGCATATCTGCTGGCCGCTTTTTCCGTACAACGCTTCGGCCATGCCCGCACCAGCCTGTACACGGCCTGGGGCCTGCACCTGCTGTCGCTGGCCGCCGGGCTGTTCAGCCCCCCGCCGCATTTCGGCTTTGCCCCGGCGCTGTCCATCACCGCGTGGCTGATGCTGACCATGTACCTGATCGAGCAGCAGCTTTACCCCCGGATGCGGGCGGCCAGCATTCTGGCCAGCATGGGGGCCGTGGCCGTGCTGCTGGCGCTGGTGTTTCCCGGCACTTCGCTGACCAGCGAGCAGTCGGTCTGGCTGCCGCTGCATCTGGCGCTTGGCGTGGCCTCGTACGGCCTGTTTGCCGCCGCCGTTGTCCATGCCGGGCTGATGACCCGGGCCGAGCGGCGCATCCGCAGCGCCAGCGAAGATGGCCCGGGCGTGCCCCTGCTGACGCTGGAGCGCATCATGTTCCGCTGCGTGAATGCCGGCTTCGTCCTGCTGACGGCCACCCTGCTGGTCGGCTGGCTGTTCAGCGAGGCGCTGTACGGCCACCCCTGGCGCCTGGACCATAAAACCATCTTCTCCCTGCTGGCCTGGACGGTGTTTGCCGTCCTGCTGCTGGGCCGCGCCCGTTTCGGCTGGCGCGGCCGCCATGCCACGCACATGGTCTACGCCGGGGCCATCATGCTGCTGCTGGGCTACGCCGGTTCGCGCTTCGTCATGGAAGTGCTGCTGGAGCGCGGAGTATGAGCAAGTATTTGCTGGTCACCCTGGTGCTGCTGATCGCCGTGACGGTCTGGCGGCACAAGCACCGCAAAACGGTGGCCCGTCGCCCACGGCCCGCGTCCCCCCGCCCTGCGGCGGCGATGGTGCGCTGCGCCCACTGCGGGGTTCACCTGCCGCAAACCGATGCCGTGCCCGCCGGGCAGCAGCATTACTGCAGCCCGGCGCACCGCCAGCTCGGCCCCCGGCCCGGGCCGCAATCGGTGTAACGCCCGGCTGGCATGACGACGGCTGCGCCCCCCGCCACCACCACCCTGCCCCTGGCCATGGCCCGTCGCCTGTGGCGGGCGTTCAGCACGGGGCGGGTGCTTTCGGCGCTGATGCTGCTGATCATGCTGGTGCCGCAGACCAACCATCTGCATTCGGCGCTGACCAGCTTCTCCTGGCTCCTGGGCGGCCTGTACCTGGTGCTGGCCTGCAGCACCTGGCTGCTGCTGCGCAACCGCCCGCCCGCCCAGCACTGGGGACTGCCGTGGCTGCTGCCGCTGGCGATCGAGATCGCCATCATCGGCCTGACCCAGCTGCTGCAGCTGTGGCAGCCGGGCGGCACGGTGCATTTCTCGCCCCTGCTGGCGCTGCCGGTGCTGGCCACGGCCTGCCTGGGCAGCCTGCGCATGGCCCTGGCCACCACGGCCAGCATCACCTTGCTGCTGCTGGGCGGCTACAGCCTGGCGGCCCTGGACGGACTGACCAACGGCTGGGAGCTGACCATGCAGGCGGCCACCGTCTGCGCCGGGTACTTTGCCGTGGCCTTTCTCACCCACCATCTGGCGCAGCGGCTGGCCTGGCAGGAGCGCCTGGCCCGGCGCAACCACCGCATCGCCCGCACGCAGGTGGACATCAACACCCTCATCATCGACAAGCTGACCGAAGGGGTGCTGGTCGTCGATAGCACCCTGCACATCCTGCAGGCCAACCCTGCCGCCCACCAGCTGCTGGGCGGCGACTGGCAGTTGCCGACCACCCTGCACCAGCGCCCGGCCTGGCAGCCGCTGTGCGAACTGGTGCTGCAAACCCTGGCCACCGGCACGGCGCAGGACGCCCGCATCCATCTGGTGGAAGCCGACCAGCCCCCGGTGGGCCTGTACGCCCGCATCTGGCCCAGCCAGCCGAACGAGGACGACGGCCTGCCCGGCAGCGAACACCCCTTTCTGGCCGAAGACAGCCAGTACGCGCCGTCCAGCACGCAGTTCCTGGTGTTTCTGGAAGACCTGCGCGAGCTGGAGGCCCGCCTGCGCACGGAAAAGATGGCGGCCATGGGCCGCATCTCCGCCGCCGTGGCGCACGAAATCCGCAACCCCCTGGCAGCCATCACCCAGGCCAACGCCCTGCTGGCCGAAGACATTGCCGACCCCGCCCAGCAGCGCCTGGTGCAGATGGTCGCAGCCAACGCCCAGCGCATCGCCCATACCGTGGAAGACGTGCTGGACATCGCCCGCGTGCAGCAGCAGATTCAGCACAGCCCCTCCATCGGCCTGCCCCTGGATGCCGAAGCGGCCACCATCTGGCGCGAATGGCTGGCCCAGGACAGCGCCCAGCGCCAGGGCCGGTGCGCCCTGAACAGCCCCGGCAGCGTGGCGTTCGACAGCGAGCACCTGCGCCGCATCGTCATCAACCTGCTGGACAACGCCCAGAACTACGCCCAGGCCGACGCCAGCGGAGCGCGGCAGCTGTGGCTGGGCACGGGCCGCCAGCGCAATGGCCGCGCGTGGCTCCAGGTGTGGAGCAGCGGGCCGGAGATCGAGGCCGCCGTGCAAAACCACCTGTTCGAGCCGTTTTTCTCCTCGCACAGCCGCTCCAGCGGCCTGGGCCTGTTCATCTGCCGCGAACTGTGCCAGCGCCACGGCGCCAACCTGCGCTACCAGCGCCAGCCCTGCCCGGCGCAGCCCGACGGCCCGACCGGCAACGCCTTCACCCTGCTCTTTGCCCACAGCAGCCCGGCGCCCCAGGGGCAGACCGGCGCCTTATTCACTGCATCGGATTGATCTATGCCAGCACCTGCTGCCCGCATCCTGGTCGTGGACGATGAACCCGACCTGCGCACCCTCTACGAACTGACCCTGCTGCGCGACGGCCACCGCGTCAGCACCGCCGGCACGCTGCAGGAAGCGCGGGCGCTGCTCGCCGCCCAGCGCTTCGACGTGCTGATTACCGACATGCGCCTGCCCGACGGCCTGGGCATGGCGCTGCTGCACGAACTGCACCAGCAGCAGCGCCAGGAGCGCAGCATCGTCATCACCGCCTACGGCAGCGCCGAAAACGCCGTCGAGGCGCTGCGCTACGGCGCGTTCGACTATCTGACCAAGCCGGTCGATCTCAAGCAATTCCGCAGCATCGTCGCCTCGGCCACGCAGGGGTTGCCCCAGCCGAAAATCCCGCCCCCCCAGGACGTGGCCACCACCGCCAGCCTGCCGACGGCGGCCGCCAGCACCGCGCTGGCCCGCCTGGCGGGCACCTCCAGCGCCATGCAGCAATTGCGCCAGCGCATCCAGAAAGTGGCGCCCAGCATGGCCCCGGTACTCATCACCGGCGAATCGGGCACCGGCAAGGAACTGGCCGCCCGCGCCCTGCACGCCTGCAGCCACCGCAGCAGCGGCCCCTGGGTGGCCGTGAACTGCGGCGCCATCCCCGAGCATTTGCTGGAGGCAGAATTTTTCGGCGCCCGCAAAGGCGCCTTCACCGGCGCCACCGCCGACCGCCAAGGCTTTTTCCAGGCAGCCAACGGCGGCACGCTGTTCCTCGACGAACTGGGCGAACTGCCCCTGGCCATGCAGGCCAAGCTGCTGCGGGCCATTCAGGAGCGCAGCGTGCGTGCCCTGGGCGCAACGCAGGAAGAAAGCGTGGACGTGCGCATCATCAGCGCCACCCACCGCAACCTGGCCAGCGACGTGCAGGCCGGGCGCTTCCGCCAGGATCTGTTTTACCGCCTGAACGTCATCGACGTGCATCTGCCCGCCCTGCGCGAGCGCCGCGAAGACCTGCCCCTGCTGTGCGCACGCCTGCTGGCCGGCATGGCCGAAGAAAGCGGCCTGCCCGCGCAAACGGCCAGCCCCGCCCTGCTGGAGCATCTGCACACCCTGCCCCTGCCCGGCAACGTGCGCGAGCTGGAGAACCTGCTGCACCGCTACCTGGCCCTGGGCGACGAAGGGCTGGCCAGCCCCGCCGCCAGCGCCCCACCGGCACCCGGCCCGGCGGCCCTGCCCGAACCGACTGCACCCCGGCCCGCCGACCTGCCGCACGACCTGCAATCCTGGCTGGACGCGCAGGAGCGACGCATCCTGGTCGCCGCGCTGCAGGCCCACGGCTTCAACCGCACCGCTGCGGCGGCCAGCCTGGGGCTGAACCTGCGCCAGATACGCTACCGCATCGAGCGCCTGAACATCTGCATCGCCCCCGAAGTTCAACTGCATGACGACACCCTCCAGCCCTAGCGCACCCACCGCTCCGGACGACGACGCCTGCACCGGCCCGCTGCCACAAGGCTGGCGCGGCGGCTGGCTGCTGGCCCCCCGGGTGCAGCACCGGGCCTCGCCCAACTACGGCCCGCGCCCGGCCGGCGCCTGCATCGATCTGGCGGTGCTGCACTCCATCAGCCTGCCGCCGGGGCAGTACGGCACTGACTGCGTGGCGCAGCTCTTTACCAACCAGCTCGACTGGGAGGCGCACCCGTACTTCCAGAGCATCCGGGGGCTGGAGGTTTCGGCCCACTTCTTCATCACGCGCGAAGGGGCGATCTGGCAGTTCGTCAGCGCCGACGACCGCGCCTGGCACGCCGGGGCATCGGCCTGGCGCGGGCGCAGCCACTGTAACGACGACTCCATCGGTATCGAGCTGGAGGGGCTGGAAGGCCACCCTTTCACCGCCGATCAGTACCCCGCTCTGGCCTGGCTGCTGGAACAACTGGCTGGGCAGTACCCGCTGGCCCATCTGGCCGGACATGAACACATCGCGCCGGGGCGCAAGCACGACCCCGGCCCGGGCTTTGCCTGGCCGCGCTTGCTGGCACTGCTGCCCCCCGCCCTGCGCCACCGCCTGCTGCTGCCGCCGGGAATTTGATAAATCCCGGCAAGGCCGCTATGCTGCCGGGCGCATCGCCCACCCAAGGAAAACCCGACCATGGCCACCGCCACCACGACCAAGAAACCCGCCAAAAAAGACCCTGCCGTCAAAGCACCGGCAAAAACCAAAACACCAGTCAGCACAGGCAAAACAACAAAAAAAGTAGCTACTACCGCTGACAAACAAACAGAATCAGAACCAATTAATTCTGAAATCGCCGTAAAGCAAGCGGAAAAAGCTACCAAATCAAAAGCAAAACCCGCCGCCAGCACCACCCTGGCCCCGAAGGCCATCTGGCCCTTCCCCATCGGGCCGAAGCCGTAAGAACGTGTTTACGCTCTTTTCCTGGTGCCCGTTGCCCCACCAAGGCGGCAGATGCAAGGCGCAAACCGCAGGCGGGCTGGTGGCCCGGCGAGGATTTGCAACGCCGCAGATGCTGTCTTGGCGGGGCAACCCTTCGGGCAAGGCAGCCAACCGCCGCACTCGTCGTTGCGTACCTTGGTCAGGCCACCAGCCTGGCCTGCGGCACGCGCCTAGATTGCGGCGGTTGGCTGCCTTGCGGGCACTAGGAAAAGAGCGTAAACACGTTCTAAGTTCACGCTCTAAACCATCGCCTGCGCCGTCAGCTCCAGTGAACGCAGGCGCAGGTCGGCATCGAACACGTCGCTGACCAGCATGAACTCATCGGCCTGCGTGGCCTCGGCCAGCGCCTGCAGGCCGGTGCGCACCGTCTGCGGCCCGCCGATGATGCCGACGGCCAGAAAATCCTCGATGGCGGCGCGTTCGCGCTCGGTGATCTGCTCCATGAAACCTTCGACCGGCGGCGGCAGGCGCGTGCGGTGGCCCGTCAGGATGCCCAGCACGCGCTGGTAGGTGCTGCTGGCGAGGAATTGCGCCTCGGCGTCCGTGGGCGCGGCGACCACCGGCACGCCGACGATGGCGTAGGGCTTGGCCAGCACGGCGCTGGGCCGGAAGGTCTGGCGGTAAATCGCCAGCGCCTGGTGCAACATGCGCGGCGCAAAGTGCGAGGCAAAGGCGTAAGGTAGCCCTTGCTGCGCGGCCAGTTGCGCCGAAAACAGGCTGGAACCGAGCAGCCAGATGGGCACGTTCGTGCCCGCACCGGGCGTGGCCACCAGCCGCTGGCCGGGCAGGGCAGGGGCCAGCAGGCGCTGCAGCTCGGCCACGTCGCGCGGGAAGTCTTCTTCGCTTTCCACACGGTCGCGGCGCAGTGCGCGCATGGTCAGCGGATCGGTTCCGGGGGCGCGTCCCAGGCCCAGGTCGATGCGGCCCGGGTACAGCTCGGCCAGGGTGCCGAAGGCTTCGGCCACCACCAGCGGTGCGTGGTTGGGCAGCATCACGCCACCCGAACCCACGCGGATGTGCCGGGTGCCGCCAGCAATGTGGCCCACCAGCACCGCCGTGGCCGAACTGGCGATGCCCTGCATGTTGTGGTGCTCGGCCAGCCAGTAGCGCTGGAAACCCAGCGATTCGGCGTGCTGCGCCGTGCGCAGGGCGATCTGCAGGGCCTCGGCCACGGTGCCGCCTTCGCGGACCGCGACCAGGTCGAGCATGGACAGGGCAGGAAACTTGGAAAAGGTCATTGGCGGATTGTCACGCAGGAGCGGTACACCAGCGAGGGCCGTGGCCATTGGGCGGGCGATCGCTGGACCGCCAGCAATGCGTGACTGGAACAAATGGAGCGTCGGGCCGTGCCCGCACCTCCCGCACGGGCGGGCATGGGCTGCGTCCGGTTCTGCAAGGAGGAATGCATGGGGTTTGACGGCCGACTTTTCAGGCACCGGGAGCACGCCCCGGTGGCACCTGACGCCGTGACCGGCATCGTGGCCGTCTGCACCGGGCCGGAGCTGCATTTTGCGCGTGGTAGCCGCAGCGGCATCCACAGGACGCCCGTACCGGGCCGGGTGGCCGCCCGGGTGCTGGGGCTGGACGACCGCCGGGGCGCGCTGGCGCCCGGCTATGACGCGGATCTCATCGCCCTGGGGCCCGGGCTGCGGGTGGATCTCAC
>JAHRXD010000088.1 GCA_019104825.1 Comamonas sp. | reverse complement strand
ACGATCTCGGCGCGAAGGGGTGCGGGAAGCGGATCGGGATGGGCTGCTAGGCGCAAACCACAGCCATAGCGGTGCTATGGCGAGGATTTGCAACGACGCAGAGCGCCCGAGTCCGCGATTGCACACCCGCGCGGAGATCGTGAACACGTTCTCACAGCAGCACATAGTCCCGCGCCTGCGGGGTAGCGGTGCGGGGCGGCTCGCCGACCAGTTCCAGCACCGAGGCTTCAATGGTGTGGGACATGGCGTTGAGCGCCAGGTCGTTCGCATCCTCGTCGAACGGGTTTTCGATCTCGGCACCCAGCGCCTCCAGGGCGAAGAAGGTGTAGGCGATAAAGCAGACGATGACCGGCGTCATCCAGCCGATCGTATCCAGCAGGCCAAACGGCAGCCAGAAGCAGTAGAGATAGATGCTGCGGTGCAGGATGACGGCGTAAGTAAACGGTATCGGCGTGCTGGCAATGCGCTCGCAGCCGCCCAAAGCCGTCCCCAACTGCTCCAGCGAGGTTTCCAACGCCGGAACCACAGGGGCCGGTATCTGGCCTGCGGCCAGCCGGTCGCGCAGCCACTCGCTGGCCATGAGCAACAGCAGCGCAGGCTTGAATTGGGCCTGGGCCACGCGCTGGCATTCCGCCGGGGTCAGGAAGCGGGCCATGTCGGCCTGCCCATCGGTGCCGCGCAACTGGTGCTTAAGCGCATGGGTGAATGCGCACAGCTTGAGCGCCAGCGGCTGGGCCTGCGCGGGGTCGCTGGTCAGCGACAGCGCCTGGCGCGTGAGCGAACGGGCCGCGTTCAGCACCGTGCCCCACAGGGTGCGGGCCTCCCAGTAGCGGGCGTAGCTGGTGCTGTTGCGAAAGCCCAGAAAAATCGCCAGCGACAACCCCATGAGCGAAAACGGCACGAAGTTCAGCGACACCTTCCAGGCCAGCACCTGCCCGTGCAGCACGGTGACGAGTACGGCAAACAGCGTTGTGGCAGCCAGCCGCGGGGCGATGATGGGCAGAACCGAACCGCGCAGGACAAACAACATGCGCAGCCAGTGCAAGGGGGGACGAACGATCATCGGGGCACCCGGAAAAGGCAAAGCCGCGATTGTGCCTCGCCTGCGCTGCGGACTCGGCAGGCCGGTAACGATAGTGATTACTGCACCACCAGTTCGGCCAGCCCGTACAGCGGGGCGTTCTGGCCCCAGGGGTTCCACATCGCCTCCATGGCCACGCCCATCCAGCCGTGGCTGGGGGCCACGCTGTGCGACTGGCGCAGTTGCAGGCGCGGATGGCAGGCCGTCAGCTCCTGCATCTGGCCGATGCCCCAATGGAACTGCGCCTGCGTGTGCCCGACGCTGGCGTGCCACCGGGCCTGGCCGACGGCGCACCGCGCCATGGTGTCCAGCACCAGTACCGAGCCGGGCGGTGCCACCTCGGCAAACCGCTGCAGCACGGCCCGCACCTCATCGGGCTGGAAGTACATCAGCACGCCTTCGCACAGCACGAAGAGCGGTTGCGCCAGTGCCCGCCTGGGCAGGCGCAGGCGCTGCCACCAATCGGCGGTTTGCAGATCGACCGTCGCGGCCCGCAGACGCGGCGGCTGGACGGGCAGGAGTTTTTTGCGCAATGCCATGACCTCGGGCAGATCGGCATCCATCCAGGTATTGCTGCCGTTGTCCAGCCACTGGAAATAGTGCGACAGGCCGCAGCCCAGGTTCAGCCCCCAGGCGTCGGGGTGGGCAGCAAAAAAGGCCTGCGCCAGATCGCGTATCAGGCGCGTGCGCCACAGCACGTTGAGAACGGTAGAGCGGTCGGCCAGGTAAGTCTGGCTGTCGATATCCAGGGTTTGCAGCAGGCGGCTGGCCTGCACGTCGCCGCAGGCATGGCCCGGGTAAAGCGCCCCGCCCAGGGCGCGGGCCACCAGGGGAATGAGCAAGGTTTGCTGCACGGTGCTGAAGGCGGCACATGCCAGGTGCGGCGCGGCACTGTGGTGCCTGGGGGCGGTGTGGCCCATCGGCCAAGCCATTGCGTCGTTCATTCCACCTCCTTTCCGACCAAACGGTAGCCGCCGTGGTCAGCGCGATAATGGGCAGTTGCCACGGAGTTGCTGCGTGCGTTGCCCGATGCCATGCCAGCAACATTATGGCTTGTAAGCTTTTTGTCAGCATGAAGGGTTGACGCCTGTCAAACCCGGGATCACTTCTATGCACTTTCGTCCCCGCATCGTTACCAGCCTGGAAAACTACAACCGCCAGCGCCTGATTGGCGACCTGGGCGCCGGCGCCACCGTCGGCGTGGTGGCCTTGCCGCTGGCGATGGCCTTTGCGATTGCCAGCGGCCTGCCGCCGCAGGCGGGGCTATGGACGGCCATCATCGGCGGGGCCCTGGTCGCCTTGCTGGGTGGCTCGAACGTGCAGATCGCCGGGCCGGCGGGGGCGTTCATCGTCATCGTCTACGGCATCGTGCAGCGCCACGGCGTGGGCGGCCTGCTGATCGCCACCTGCGGCGCGGGGGTGCTATTGATGCTGATGGGAATGCTGCGCCTGGGCAATCTGGTGCGCTTCGTGCCGGTGAGCATCATCATCGGCTTTACCAACGGCATTGCCGTGCTGATCGCCATCTCCCAGCTCAAGGATGCGCTGGGCCTGCCCATTGCCAAGATGCCAGGCGACTTTTTCGGCCAGATGCAGGCCATCGGCGGCCATTTGCCGCAGTGGAGCCCGACGGCGCTGGCCCTGAGCCTGGGCTGCGTGGCCCTGCTGTTCGTCTGGCCTTACCTGCTGCACCAGAAGTCGCCCATCCAGCGCCTGGACGGAGTGACGGTGCGCACCTTCGCCCGCCTGCCCGCGCCCGTGGTGGCCCTGGTGGCGCTGACGGCGCTGTCCTATTTCCTGAAGCTGCCGGTGGAAACTATCGGCAGCCGCTTTGGCGGTATTCCGCAAGAGCTGCCCGCTTTGGTCTGGCCCGAACTGTCCTGGGACAGCGCCCGGCGCCTGCTGATGCCGACCATCACCATCGCCGCGCTGGGGGCCATCGAATCGCTGCTGTGCGCCCGCGTGGCCGATCAGCTGGCCACCGCCCCCAGCCACCGCAAGCACGACCCCAACCAGGAACTGCTGGCGCAGGGCGCGGCCAATTTTGTCGTGCCCTTCCTCGGCGGGATGCCGGTCACCGGCACCATCGCCCGCACGGTGACGAATTTGCGCTCGGGGGCCACCTCGCCCGTTTCCGGCTTGGTGCATTCGCTGATGCTGATGCTGATCGTGCTGCTGGCCGCGCCGCTGGCGGTGCATGTACCGCTGGCCGTGCTGGCGGGGATTTTGCTGTTCGTCGCCTGGAACATGGGCGAATGGCACGAGTTCGTCCGCCTGCGCCAGTTCAGCAACCACTACCGGCTGCTGCTGCTGGGCACCTTCTTCCTGACCGTGGTGTTCGACCTGATGGTGGCGGTGGAAGTGGGCCTGGTGCTGGCCTGCGTACTGTTCGTGCGGCGCATGGCCACGCTGTTCAAGGTTCATGCCACCAGTGCCGACGGCCTGCACTGGCGGCTGCACGGGGCGCTGTTCTTCGGTGCCACGGACAAGCTCGACGTGCTCATGGAAGCCGCCCAGGCCGTGCCCGCCGGCAGCACCCTGACCCTGGACATGGCCGCCCTGTTCGCCCTGGATACGACCGGAGTGGACGCGCTGGAGCAACTGCACAAGACCCTGGCGCAGCACGGCGCCCACCTGGCGCTGCGGGACATGCAGCCGCCAGTGCAGTCGCTGCTGGAGCGTTCCGGGCTGGCGGGCAAGCTGGCGCCGTCCGCATGACCTCCTCGCCCAAAAAAATGCCCGACGCAAAAGACGTCGGGCATTTTTTTATCGGCCTGGGCAGGCGCTGCGTGGCTCAAGCCCTGGGTTGAGCGTGGAAGGTCTTGTTGGCGATCTTCCAGCCCTGTTCGGTTTTCAGCAGCACGAAATAGTCGGTAAAGGTGGCAAAGCCATGCTCCAGCGTGATCTTGGCCATGGCGGCCGTGCCGACGATGTCCAGGCTGTCGATGCGCCGGCGGCGCTGGGCTTCATCGGCGGCAGGCTGGTTCTTGAAACGCTGGCAGTAAAAATCCAGCTCCCACGAAGTCAGCACACCGTCACGCATGCTTTCCAGCCGGGCGCCGGGCAGGAAGGCAGCACGCATGTGCGCAGCATCGTCTTCGGCATGGCCGCGCAGGTACAGCTCCAGCGATTCGCGCACGGCGGCTTCTTCGGGGTGGTTGGTCAGGGGGTGAAAACTCATGGCGGCATCTCCTTGTCCCGCCAAGGATAGCGGTCAATTTGCACGCATTATTTGTATACAAGTTCAGAGAGCTTCCGCCAGCACAAATAAAAAAGTAGCTGCTTCCGCAGAATTTAAAAGGTTTTCAGATAGATTTATATCTAGAAATCTTTATTTATCAGCGGAAAAAGCTATTATTTTTAATAATCAAGCCGCCTTTTCCTTGCGCCCGGCGTGCCAGCTACCATAGATGGCGATCAGCCCCGGCACCAGAATCAGGCCCCAGATGATTTTTTCCAGATTGGCCTGCACCCACGGCAGGTTGCCGAAAAAATACCCCGCCGTGCCAATGCCCAGCACCCACACCAGCGCCCCGACCACATTGAACAGCGTGAACTTGCTGCGCGACATGGCCGCCACCCCGCCCACGAAAGGCGCGAAGGTACGGATGAACGGCATGAACCGCGCCAGGATGATGGTCACGCCGCCGTAACGTTCGTAAAAATTGTGGGCCTGGTCGAAAGCACGGCGGTTGAACCAGCGCGAGTTCTCCCACTGGAACACCTTGGGGCCGATGAAGCGGCCAATGCTGTAGTTGCACTGGTCGCCCAGAATCGCCGCCACCAGCAGCACCCCCATGGCCAGGGTGAAATCCATCAGCCCCGCGCCGCACATGGCGCCGACGATGAACAGCAGCGAATCGCCGGGCAGAAAGGGCATGACGACCACCCCGGTTTCCACGAACACGATCAAAAACAGCAGGGCATAGACCCAGGGGCCATAGGCCACCACGAAGTCCTGCAAATGCCTGTCGATATGCAGGATGAAGTCGATCAAGAACGCGGCAATTTCCACAACACAGCCCCTGGGCGCAAACAAAAGAAAGCGCGTACTGTAGCGCCGCGCACCAGCGCTCCAGCAAATACCGGGGAAAGCTCTGCACGAAGCGCCGCACTGCGTGACTCGTGCAGAACTTTCCTAACAAACCAACAGACAACTTTACGCACGGCAACTCTTGTTTACCGGGCGGGCTGGCACAGTACGGCGACCCATTGCACGCTACATACAAGGAGGATCGTCTTATGGCCCGCACCCCAACCCTCATCATCAGCACGGCCCTGGCACTAGGCCTGGCCGGCTGCGCCAGCCACCCGACCAACGCACAGATCGGCACGGGTGCCGGTGCGGTGGCTGGCGGCCTGCTGGGCGATGCCGTCTTCGGCTCCACCCTGGGCACCGTCGGCGGGGCCGCTGCCGGGGCCCTGATCGGCAACGAGATCGGCAAACGCAACGATGGCCCCAGCCAGAAAAAACGCGGCAAGCACCGCCATTGACCCCCACCATGCGCCTGTGGCCGGGAGGAGCGGCCCAGGTGCATAAAATCCCTGCAATGAGCAGCACCCCGGTTTCCACACTCCCCCCCCTGCGCCGCCCCATCCAGGACCTGCCCGACGAACTCATCAGCCAGATTGCCGCTGGCGAGGTGGTCGAGCGCCCGGCCTCCGTGGTGCGCGAGCTGGTCGATAACGCCCTGGACGCCGGCGCCCGCCAGATCACCGTGCGCCTGCTGGCCGGCGGCGTGCGCCTGATCAGCGTCGAGGACGACGGCTGCGGCATTCCGCCCGAGGAGCTGCCCGTGGCCCTGCGCCGCCACGCCACCAGCAAGGTGCGTGATCTGCACGAGCTGGAGAGCGTGACCACCATGGGCTTTCGCGGCGA
>JAHRXD010000084.1 GCA_019104825.1 Comamonas sp. | reverse complement strand
CCGGCAATGGCCGGGATGTCCTGCAAGGCACGCGCCAGGGTGGCATCGCTGGTGACCAGATGCAGTTTTTGCGCCGCGACCTGGAACACGCGATCGCGCACCAGACGCTCCAGCGTGACGTAACGGGCTTGCGGGGTGTCGAGCAGTTTGGCGTCCAGATTCGGCTGCTCGGCACGCAGGCGGTCACTTTCCATGCGGTGGGCGTTATCCCAGTCGTTCTGGGTGATGTCCTTGCCGTCTACCCGGGCGACGACCGGGCTGGCGCCAGAGAAGTAGTTGCTATCAATACCCACAAGAACGAACGAGGGGATGATCAGCAAAAAGAGCAGGATCATCACGAACTTGGAGTGCTTGCGGATGGATTCAAGCATAAACAATCTTTCTAAACTGGCCGGGGCGGTTGCTACCCGGAAAAACGGCAGATTCTAACCGGGCTACCCAGGGTAGACCCGGTGCAGCGCCCCGAATCGGCACTCTTTTGCGCTGGCAAGCGGCTGTCTTGGGGTGGCAACTGCGCCTTGCAGACGCCTCGCAAGGCCGGAAACAGCCAAGAAAAAAGGGCCTGGATTGCTCCAAGCCCTTGTTTTCTTTTGATTTTGAGTGGTGGGTGCTAACGGGGTCGAACCGCTGACCTACGCCTTGTAAGGGCGCCGCTCTACCAACTGAGCTAAGCACCCACTCGGGGAAAGCCTATCAATTAACGGCGTCTTTGAGCGCCTTGCCGGGACGGAACTTGGGCACCTTGGCGGCCTTGATCTTGATCGATTCGCCAGTGCGGGGGTTGCGCCCGGTGCGGGCCGCACGCTTGCCGACGGCGAAAGTGCCGAAGCCGACGAGGGAAACGGTGCCACCTTTTTTCAGGGTTTTCTTGATGGCCTCGATCGCCGATTCCAGCGAGCGCGTTGCAGCGGCTTTGGAGATGTCTGCATCGTTGGCGATGTATTCGATCAATTCTGTCTTGTTCACAAGATGCCTTTCGAAGGGGTGTTGTCCTGGCGTCTTAGCCGTCATTGGCACAATGGCCGCGATTCTAGACAGGTTTCCGCCAAGTTTTAAGGAAAAAAAGGAAATTTTTCGTTCGCAATAAAACCTGCGTTTATACCGCCAGCCGGCAGTGCAGACAGCCAAGGTTTCAACGCTTGACGCGGGCGCGGATTTCTGGGATGGCTTTTTGCAGGTAGTACGCCATCGACCAGACGGTCAGCACGGCCGCCAGCCAGATGAGAATCTGCCCCCACAGGCGGGTATCGACAACCTGCAGCAGCACCCCGTCGTACAGCAAAAAGGGGATGGCGACCATTTGCACCGTGGTTTTGAGCTTGCCCAGCATGTGGACGGCCACGCTTTTGCTGGCACCGATCTGCGCCATCCATTCGCGCAGGGCAGAAATGGCGATCTCCCGGCCAATGATGATGAGGGCGACGAACACGTCCGCCCGTTGCAGATGCACCAGCACCAGCAGGCTGGCGCAGACCAGGAACTTGTCGGCCACCGGGTCGAGAAAGGCGCCAAAGGAAGAGGTCTGGTTCAGGCGCCGCGCCAGGAAACCGTCCAGCCAGTCGGTTGCGGCAAAGACGATGAACATGATGGTTGCCACCAGATTGCACACCGCAGCGGGCAGGGGCAGGTAAAACACCCCGACGATGAGCGGAATCGCGACGATGCGCGTCCAGGTCATGGCGGTGGGAATGGTCAGGAACATGGGGGCAGATTGTGGCATGAACCGGTCAATGCAACGCCCGGTAGATGTCGTGCGCAAGCTGGGCGGAGATGCCTTCGACGGTTTGCAGCTCTTGCTCGCTGGCATTGGCCACGCCGCGCACGCCGCCGAAGCGTTGCAGCAGGCGGGCGCGGCGCTTGGGGCCGATGCCGGGGATTTCTTCGAGGCTGCTGCTGCCGGTGCGCACCCGGGCGCGGGCGGCCCGCATCCCGGTGATGGCGAAGCGGTGCGCCTCGTCGCGGATTTGCGCGATCAGCATCAGCGCGGCGGAGTCGTGGCCCAGGTAGACCTTGGGGCGGCCATCGGCAAAGACCAGCTCTTCCAGGCCGACCTTGCGGCCCTCGCCTTTTTCCACGCCGATGATGCGGCTGACGTCCAGGCCCAGTTGTTCGAACACTTCGCGGGCCATGCTGACCTGGCCTTTGCCGCCATCGACCAGCACGATGTCCGGCAGGCGCGGGGCGTTGGCGGGCAGCTCGGCGCCGCCTGCGGCTTGCAGGGCTTCGGCCACGGGCTGGTAGCGGCGCGTGAGTACCTGGCGCATGGCGGCGTAATCGTCCCCGCCGGTAATGCCCTGGATGTTGAAGCGCCGGTACTGGCCGGACTGCATCTTGTGCTGGGCAAAGACGACGCAGGATGCCTGGGTGGCTTCGCCGGCGGTGTGGGAGATGTCGAAGCATTCGATGCGCAGGGCGTCGAGCTGCTCCTGCGGCAAGTCCAGCGCCTCGGCCAGGGCACGGGTGCGCTGCTGTTGCGAACCTTCCTCGGCCAGCAGGCGCGTCAGTTGCAGGGAGGCGCCCTGCTGGGCCAGATCCAGCCAGATGCGCCGCTGGCCGCGTGGCTGGGTGATGGCGGGCACTTTGCGCCCGGCCTGCTCGCTCAGGGCCTGCAGCAGCAGGGGATCGACCTCGTCGCTCAGGACGATGGCGCTGGGCAGCACCTGATCGGCGTAATGCTGGGCCATGAAGGCGCCCAGGATGTGCGCCTGGGCGCTGCGCAGGCCGCCGCTGCCCTCCTCCTCTTCTTCAACGCCGGCCTGCGGGCTGGCGCTAACCAGGGCCAAGGCATCGTCGAGCTGGCTGGGGAAGTAGGCGCGGTCGCCCAGGTGGCGGCCACCGCGCACCATGGCCAGATTGACGCAGGCGCGGCCGCCCTGCACTTGCACGGCCAGGATGTCCACGTCGCGTTCATCGCTGGATTCCATGGCCTGCTGCTCCAGCACCTTGGCCAGCGCCGTGATCTGGTTGCGGATTTGCCCGGCCTGTTCGTATTCCAGCTTGTCCGCGTGCAGCAGCATCCGCTGCTGCAACTGGGCCAGCAGGGTCGAGGTTTCGCCGGTCAGCAGCGCCTGGGCATCGGCCACGTCGGCGGCGTAGTCCTGGGGGCTGATGTGGCCCACGCACGGGGCGGTGCAGCGGCGAATCTGGTAGAGCAGGCAGGGCCGGGTGCGGTGGACGAAAACGGTGTCCTCGCAGGTGCGCAGGCGAAAGACTTTTTGTAGCAGTTCGATGGTTTCCTTGACCGCCCAGGCACTGGGGTAGGGGCCGAAGTAGCGGTGCTTTTTGTCGGTGCTGCCCCGGTAGTAGGCGATGCGGGGAAAGCGCTGGCCGGGCGCTGCGCCCTGCCCGTCCTGCGCGGCAGTGCCGGTGATTTTCAGATAGGGATAGCTTTTGTCGTCCCGAAACAGGATGTTGTACTTGGGGTGCTGGGTTTTGATGAGGTTGTTTTCCAGCAGCAGCGCCTCGGCCTCGGTGCGCACCACGGTGGTTTCCAGCCGGACGATCTTGCCGACCATGTGGCCGATGCGCGTGCCGCCGTGGTCTTTCTTGAAGTAACTGCTCACCCGACGCTTGAGGTTGCGGGCCTTGCCCACGTACAGGAGCTGTTCCTGCGCATCGAAGTAACGGTAGACACCGGGCAGCGCCGGCAGGGCGGCGACCTGGGCCAGCAGTTCGGTCGAATGGGGGGAAGAAGCCATGGGGGCGATTGTGCGGCCTGGCTGCTTTGGCCAGAACCGCCGGGGTTTTATAATTTGATAGCTGTTACCGATTGAATAATAACGATTTCAGATAGTTTTATATTTGAAAATCAGGTATACCAAGCGGAAACAGCTTGTTTTTAAGTAGCAAAGGCAGCCGAAGCTGCCTTTGTCGTGCCATGCCGGTACAGGTTTAGTTGCTGCCGGGCACCTTGCCTTCGACGCCCTGGACGAAGAAGTTGATGCGGGTGAGGAAGGCGTCATCGGCCACTTCGCCCTCCTTGAGGATGGCTTCGCCCTGGTTGTTGGCGATCGGGCCTTGCCAGATGTGCAGGCTGCCGTCCTTCAGGCCTGCGCGGGCGGCGGCCACTTTGTCCTTGGTTTCCTGGGGCAGGTCGTCGGCAATGGAGACCAGGTCCATCGCCCCTTCCTTCACGCCCCACCAGGCCTGGCCTTCGCTCCAGGTGCCGTTCAGCACGTCATCGACGGCCTTGGTGTAGTACGGCAGCCAGTTGATGGCGGCGGAACCCAGGTGGGCCTGCGGGCCGTAGTCGGTCATGTCCGAATCCCAGCCGAAGGCACGCACGCCTTTTTCCTGCGCGGTTTTGAGCACGGCGGGGGAATCGGTGTTCTGGAACAGCACGTCCACGCCGCTGTTGATCAGGCTGGTGGCGGCTTCGGTTTCCTTGGGCGGGCTGAACCATTCATTGACCCACACCACCTTGGTGGTGATGGCCGGATTCACGCTTTGGGCGCCCAGGGTGAAGCTGTTCAGGTTGCGCAGCACTTCGGGGATGGGCACGGAGCCGACCACGCCGAGCTGGTTGCTCTTGGTCATGCTGCCGGCAACGATGCCGGCCAGATACGCGCCTTCGTAGGTGCGGGTGTCGTAGGTACGCACGTTGGCGGCGGTTTTGTAGCCGGTGGCGTGTTCCCACTTCACATCGGGAAAGTCGGCGGCCAGCTTCTGGATGGTGTCCATGTAGCCGAAGGTGGTGCCGAAGATCAGCGTATTGCCCTGGGTGGCCAGGTCGCGCAGCACGCGCTCGGCGTCCGCGCCCTCGGGCACGCTTTCGACGAAGGTGGTTTCGATTTTGTCGCCGAACTGCGCCTGCAACTGCTTGCGGGCCTGGTCGTGGGCAAACGTCCAGCCGCCATCGCCCACAGGGCCGATGTAGGCAAAGCCGATTTTCAGGGGGCCGGTCTGGGCCGCCGGGGCTTCCTGCGTGGCCGCTGGCGCGGCGGCAGGGGTGGCGGCGGCTTCGGGCTGGGGCTTGTCGCCGCAGGCGCTCAGGCCCAGGGCGGCCAGCGCGGAAACGGCGGCAAGCTGGAAAAAGTGGCGTTTTTGCATGGTGTCTCTCTCTGGTTGAAAGCGGATTTATTGGCCGGTGCCGGGCACCTGGCCCTCGATGCCGTTCACGAAAAAGTTGATGCCGCGCAGGAAGGCGTCATCGGCCACCTGCCCGGCGGCCAGCACTTCCTGGCCCCGGTTGTTGCTGACCGGACCGGTCCACACGGCAAAAGTGCCATCCTTCAACCCGGCCTTGACGGCTTCCACCTTGTCGCGGATGTCCTGGGGCACGCTGTCGGGCACTTTGATCAGGTCCATCGCGCCTTCCTTCACGCCCCACCAGTAGTTGCCGCCCTGCCAGTTGCCGTCCAGCGTGTCCTGCACGACCTTGGTGTAGTACGGCTCCCAGTTGATGACGGCGGAACCCAGGTGCGCCTGGGGTGCAAAGGCGCTCATGTCGCCATCCTTGCCGAAGGCGTAGGCACCACGCTCCTGCGCGGCTTTCAGCACGGCGGGGGAGTTGGTGTTCTGGTACATCACGTCCACGCCGCCGTTCATCAGACTGTTGGCGGCCTCGGCCTCCTTGGGCGGGCTGAACCATTCATTCACCCACACCACCTTGGCCTGCACGGCGGGGTTCACGCTTTGCGCCCCCAGCACAAAGCTGTTGACGTTGCGCACCACTTCGGGGATGGGCACCGAGGCGACGACGCCGACGGTATTGGTCTTGGTCATGCCGCCAGCGACGATGCCCGCCAGGTAGGCACCTTCAAACGTCTTGCTGTCGTACACCGCCACGTTGTCGGCCTGCTTGTAGCCGGTGGCGTGTTCGAACTTCACGCCCGGCAGGTCGGCAGCGGCCTTTTGCACATATTCCTGAAAGCCGAAGCTGGTGGCAAAAATGAGCTGTTTGCCCTGCCCGGCCATGTCACGCAGCACGCGCTCGGCGTCCGGGCCTTCGGGCACGCTTTCGACAAAGCTGGTGGCCACCTTGTCGCCAAATCGAGCCTGCACGGCCTGGCGGCCCAGTTCGTGCTGGTACGTCCAGCCGCCGTCACCGATGGGGCTGACGTACATGAAGCCGATCTGCAACGGGCCAGCCGCAGCAGCAGGGGCAGCCTCCTCGGCTTTCGGAGCTTCGGGGGCTGCGGCTTCTTTCTGGCCGCAGGCGGACAAGGCAGCCACGGACACGACCGAGAGGGCCAGCGTTTTGAACCATGCAGGGCGTTGAGCAAACATCGTCATAAATGGAAAAGAGCGAAGGATGAAAAAAGGCGAGCCTGATGCGCTCGCCCTGGGAAAGATAGAAACCTCAATTGCCGGGATAAAAGGGCTTGCCCAGCGCGGCGGGCATATTCGCACGAATCCAGGCCGGATTGCGTGAAATCAGCACCAAAACAACGATGGTCGCCACATACGGCAGCATCGACAGCAACTGGCTGGCCACCTGCACGCCCGAGGCTTGCAGGTGGAATTGCAGCATCGTCACTCCGCCGAACAGATACGCCCCCAGCAGCACCCGCACGGGCCGCCAGGTGGCGAAGGTGGTCAACGCCAGGGCAATCCAGCCCCGGCCCGCGACCATGCCCTCGACCCACAGCGGGGTGTAGACGGTGGAGATGTACGCCCCGGCCAGACCGCACAGCGCCCCCCCGGCCATCACCGCCAGCAGACGGATGCGCCGCACCGGATACCCCAGGGCGTGGGCGGAATCGGGCGATTCGCCCACGGCCCGCAGCACCAGCCCGGCGCGGGAACGGTCCAGCCACCACATCAGGCCCAGCGCCAGCAGCACGGCCCCGTACACCAGAGGGTGGTGGTTGAACAGCGCCGGGCCGACCCAGGGAATATCGGCCAGCCCGGGAATGCTGTATTTGGGCAGCGCGGGCATACGGGCCTGGACAAAATTCAGCCCCGCAAAGGCCGAAAAGCCCGTGCCGAACAGGCTCAGGGCCAGCCCGGTGGCGTACTGGTTGGTGTTGAGCCAGATCACCAGCACGCCAAAAATGGCCGCCAGCAGCGCTCCGGCCACCATCCCGGCGGCAAAGCCCAGCCAGGTGCTACCGGTGTAGACCACGGTGGCAAAACCGGCCAGAGCGGCGCACAGCATCATGCCCTCTGCGCCCAGATTGACGATGCCGGCTTTTTCGTTGATCAGCAGGCCCAGCGCCGCCAGCGCCAGCACGGTGCCGGCGCTGAGGGTGGAAGCGAGCAGCAAAGCGTAGGTATCCATGCTCAATACCCCCCTTGCTTGGCACGGCCCACCCAGCGCACGCGGTAGGCAATCAAGGTATCGCAGGCCAGCAGGCTGAACAGCAGCAGCCCCTGGAACACGCCGGACAGCGCCTTGGGCAGCCCCAGGCGCGACTGCGCCAGTTCACCGCCGATATAGAACATGCTCATCAGAATCGCCGAAAAAATCATGCCCACCGGGTGCAGCCGCCCGACAAAGGCCACGATGATGGCGGCAAAGCCGTAGCCTGCCGGAACATAGGGGGTGAGCTGGCCGATCGGCCCGGCCACTTCCAGCGCCCCGGCCAGCCCGGCAGTGGCGCCGGAAATGAGCAGCGCCGTCCAGAGCGCCCGGCGCGAGGAAAAACCGGCGTACCGCGCCGCCGCCGGGGCCAGCCCGCCCACTTGCAGTGCAAACCCGGCACGGGTGCGGAACAGAAACACCCACAGCAGCACCGACCCGGCCAGTGCCAGGAAAACGCCGATGTTCACGCGGCTGCCCGCGATCAGCCTGGGGATTTGCGTCACGCGCTCGAACAGCTTGGACTGCGGGAAGTTGTAGCCCGCCGGGTCTTTCCACGGGCCGTAGACCAGGTAGCCCAGCACCAGCGTGGCGATGTAGACCAGCATCAGGCTGACCAGAATCTCGTTGGCGTTGAAGCGGTCGCGTAGCAGCGCCACGATGCCCCCCCAGGCCATGCCGCCCAGCATCCCGGCCAGCAGGATGGCCGGGATGATCCAGGCGCCCGTGTTCCTGTCGGCCAGCAGCGCCACGCCGCCCGCCGCCACGGCGCCGATGACGAATTGCCCCTCGGCCCCGATGTTCCAGATGTTGGAGCGAAAGCACACCGCCAGCCCCAGGGCGATCAGCAGCAGCGGCGTGGCCTTCATCGCCAGCTCGCTCAGGGCATAAGTGGATTTGATCGGCTCCCAGAAAAAGGCTTGCAGCCCCTTGACCGGGTCTTTGTCCAACAGGATGAACAGCAGCACGCCAATGACCACCGTCACGGCCAGCGCCAGCAGCGGTGCCGCATACGTCCACACCCGCGAAAATTGCGGGCGTTGTTCCAGCTTAAACATGGCGGCCCTCCGCAGGCTCGTCAGACGCGCCACTGGGCTGCGCCTGCTCCATATCGGCCAGGTGCTGCTGCACGTCGGCATTCCACAAACCGCTCATCCATTCCCCTACCTGCTGCACCGTCGCATCGGCACGGGCCAGACTGGGGCTGAGGTGCCCCTTGGCCAGTACGTACAGACGGTCGCTCAAGTCAAACAATTCGTCCAGTTCCTCGCTCACGATCAGCACGGCACAACCCGCATCGCGCAGCGCCAAGATTTCCGCGTGGATTTGCGCGGCCGCGCCCACGTCCACCCCCCAGGTGGGCTGGGCGATGATGAGCAGGCGCGGCTGGGCGGAAATCTCGCGCCCGACGATGAATTTCTGCAAATTGCCGCCCGACAACGACCGCGCCGCTGCGTCCGGCCCGCCGGCCTTGACGCCAAACCGCGCGATGATCGTGCGGGCCTGCGCCTGCAAACGCCCCAGGTGCAGCCAGCCTGCCGGGCCGACCGCATCGCTGCGGGTCAGCAGCAGGTTATGCGCCAGCCCCATGGTGGGCACGGCGCCCCGGCCCAGGCGCTCCTCAGGCACGAAATGCAGGCCCTGCGCCCGACGCTGCTGCGGACTCCAGCGGCCCACCGCCTGGCCCAGCACCTGCACCATGGCGGGCTGCGCCCGCGTATCTTCACCGGACAAGGCCCGCAGCAGCTCCTGCTGACCATTGCCGGAAACCCCGGCAATCCCGACCACTTCGCCGCTGCGCACCTGCAGGCAGACATCCATCAAATCCACGCCAAAGGCATCCTGGCGCGGCAACGCCAGCGCTTGCACCTCCAGCACCACCGCCCCGGCGTGCAGCGGACGGTGTTCCAGTGCCGGTGGCTCGGCGCCGATCATCAGGCGCGAGAGCGAGGCGTTGCTCTCGTGCTGCGGCTGGCACACCCCGGTGACCTTGCCGCCGCGCAGCACCGTGCAGGCGGTACACAGGGCGCGGATTTCATGCAGCTTGTGGCTGATGTAGAGAATGGAGCAGCCCTCGCCGACCAGCTGGCGCAACACGACGAACAGCTGCTCCACCGCCTGTGGCGTCAGCACGGAAGTGGGCTCGTCCAGAATCAGCAGGCGCGGGTTGGTGAGCAGCGCCCGCACGATTTCCACGCGCTGCATCTCGCCCACGGACAGGGTGTGGACGGGACGCTGCGGGTCGATTTCCAGCCCGTACTGGCGGCCTTTTTCTTCGATGCGCCGGGTGACTTCGGCCAGGCTCAAAGTCTTGTCCAGCCCGAGCCAGACGTTTTGCGCCACGGTCAGTGTGTCGAACAGGCTGAAATGCTGGAACACCATGGCAATGCCCAACTGGCGGGCCTGCTGGGGGTTGCGGATGGTCACGGCCTGACCGTCGAACAGCACCTGGCCTTCGTCCGGGCGGGTGCTGCCGTAGATGATCTTCATCAGGGTGGATTTACCAGCGCCGTTTTCCCCCAGGATGGCGTGCGCCTCCCCGGGCTGCACACTCAGGCTGACCGCATCGTTGGCAACAACGGTCGGGTAACGTTTGGTAATACCCACCAGCTGCAGGCGCGGAACGGAAGCGGCTGCAGGCAAAGCTTGGGGGGGAGAATTCATGGGGCGCGATTTTCGCTGAAGTTCCCAGGGTTGTTCCCGATCCATGGCAGGAAGGCTTCAGCCATCCGTGGGCTATTGATCACATTTTTCATAGCACCTTCCGCTGATCACAATTGAGGAAAATACCAATAAGACTATATTTTCTTGGCCGAACTTCCCTCGGATGCGGAATGCACCGTCTCGCCAGTGAAAACCGAGGCGTCCAGCCGCGCCTGCCAATACGCCAGGCGGGCATCGTGCCGGGCCGTGATGGCGTGGTCGATCTCCTCCTTGTGCAGGCTGGAGAAGGCTTCAAGCTCATGCACCAGCGCCAGCATCTGCGCCTCCAGGTCTTCCACCTCGCCCGCCAGCTTCTGCTCCCAGCTCTCGATGTCGTCCTGGGCATGCAGGGCCGAGGCATTGGCGCCCTCGACCGCCGCAATGGCCTGGCTGGCCGCTTCGTGCAGATGCTGCAAGGCATGAAAGTCCTGCATCCGCTCGGCAAACCGCTGGTGCATCACGGCTTGCAAATGACTTTCCGCCGCCAGGTAACTGCTGTGGCACAGCTCGACCTGGGCCTGGCGCATTCGGCGCTCGCGCCGCGTGCGCGGGCCTTCAAGGCGAAACAGCAGGGCAAACACCGCCACGGCCACCAGGCCGTACCACAGCAGCCAGTCGAGAGGGACGCGCCAGGCGCCCCACGCCAGCACAGCCGTGCCCGCCCAGGCCAGGGCATAAACTCCATGCCCTTCCCAGCGTACCGGCCGGGGCAGCGGAATCGGCGTCAGCTTGATCAGGGTGTGCAGGCGCGGCGCCGGTGGCAGGGCAGGGGCGGTCGGCGGCTGCAACTGGGCCACGCGCTCTTTGACCGCATCCAGTGCAAAAGCCGCTGGCGCCGCATCCGCGCCAGCGGTGGCTGCAATGCGTTTCCAGGCATTGCGGGCACGTTGCAAAAGATGCGAAATTTTCATGAATCGACAGCAGACCCGAGAAGAATGTTCAAGCCTTTGAGTATGACCTCAGACCAGGCCCGTGCGGGATAAATCAGCCATCAACTTATACCGAACCCACCACGACTTGGGCCTTGCCCTTGCGCTTGGCCTGGTAGCAGGCCATGTCGGCCGCCCGCAGAATGCCCGGGCCATCGTGCGTGCGCACGTCCCAGGCAACGACCCCGACACTGATGCTGACCCAGTACGGTTCCCCCTGCCACTGGGGGTGCCAGTCCTGGACCTCCTGGCACAGCCGCTGGCCAATGAGCAGGGCGTGGTGGACTCCGATGCCCGGCAGCAAGGCGGCAAATTCATCGCCCCCCAGGTAGGCTGCCCGGCCCACGGGCAAGACGCTGTGCAGCAACATGCGCCCCACCGTGGCCAGCACATGGTCGCCAAAAGGACGGCCTGCGGTTTCGTTCAGGGCACCCAGGCAGTCGATATCCACAAAAAGCAACGCCCCCGTTGCCGGGCCGGCCTGTTCCGCAGTAGCGTCCAGCCAGGGCTGGCGGCAGGACTGCAGCCAGTACAGCAACACGTCCTGCGGTACCAGACCTGCTTGCGGCAGGGCCGTTGGCAAGGGCAACTGGCTCCAGGGTGCCCACAACTGCCAGACGGCCGCCTCCGGCGCATCCTGCAGGCGGTAGGCACTCACCTCGGTCAGCACGGACTGCCCATCGGCCTTGCGCAGTTCCACCTGGCCGTGGTACCGACCGGTGGTGCATACCCCATGCTGCACGGCGGTCAGTTGGGCCAGTTCCCGTGCCACATAGTGCAGCCACACCCCTTCCAGAAACTGCGGTGCGTAGCCAAGCAAGGTATAGGCATGGGCATTGGCCGCCTGTATGGTGGGGCCTTGCACCACCCACATCGCTGCAGGGCTGGCTTGCAAGAAAGCTTCCCACTGGGTTGCGCCACCAGAGGCCGACAGGGCTACCGCCGCTTGCCGAACGGACTGCCAGCGCAACAATTGCCTGTGAAGGAAATAACCCGCCACGAGACACAGCGCCACCACGCCGGGCAGCAGCAGGTGCCAGGGCCACAAGCTTGGGGGTGCGGCAGGTGCTTCGACCCAGCTTTCCAGCCGCCACTGGGGATAGGGCAACTGCAACGCTTGCTCCTGCTGCATCGGCAGCACTTCGCTGTCAGGCGCCAGGGAACGCACCAGTATCCCGGTCTGGGCATCACGCAAGGCAAAGCCGAAGGACCCAAAGACTTCTGCAGGGGACTGCCCCGTCATCGGAAGCAGCAAATTCTGGGGAATGTCTGCCTGGGCCAGCAGCAGGGCCGCAAGCTGGCCCTGCGCATCCCGCAAGGGCTGTGCCCAGGTCAATTGCACCGTTTCCCCTTCGACGGCCTGGGCATACAGAACCAGGCCCCCTTGAACCAGCGCCCGTTGGCGCACGATTTGGATGGCCGCAGGCAAGGGCTGCAGCGGGATCAGCGCCTGCCGCTGGGGGGCCAGTTGCTCGACGGCACCATCGGAATGGGCCAGAAACAAGGTATTGAAGCTGGCAGTCAGTACCTTCTCCTGCTGCAGGTGGGCAGCCCCCTGCTCCTGCGCGAACTGCGCCAGCCCCAGCAGCGCACGCTGGTACGCCTCCAGCCGCAACGCCAGCTGCTGCGACCAGGCTTGCAGCAGCAGATGCTGCTGCGCCTGCTGCTGCTGTTGCCACTGGGTTTGAAAAGCGTGCTGCCCAAGCCAGGCCAGCCCCAGGGCCGCGAATGCGATGACTACGCACAGGGCTGCCACCTGCGCCCGCACATCCGGCCGCGGCAAGCGCTGGGCCAGATGCTGGAGCCGTCGGGGAAGGGAATAAGAAAGTGCCACGCTCCACTATAAAAACGCGGAACAGTGGCACTGCAGGGGTGGAACCCTTGGACGGGCCCTAGGAAAAACGCCAACTAGGCGATACCCGCCATGGTCTGCAAGGCGTCGGGCTGGGGCAGGTTGAGCACTTTGCCCGTGCCGGCAATCAGGCCATGCTCGCGCAACTGGCGCAGCACGCGCGAGAAAGTTTCCGGCGCAATGCCCAGTTGGGCGGCAATGGAGCGCTTGCGCTGGTTCAAGGTGACGCGCATGGTGCCGTTGTCCACCGCCTGGGCATGGCGCAGCAGCCACTGGGCAAAACGGGCTTCTGCTGCCTGCGACAGGCGGCTGACCGCCGTTTCGGCCTGCTGGCAATACCCCCGGGCCATGTCGCGCACCAGCGCCTGGGCGGTGCCGGGCAAGGCATGGAGGCTGTCGTGGAAGTCTTGCAGGGAAACGCGTTTGATCCAGACGCGCGAGTCGGTGACGATATCCATCGGCGAGGGTTCTTCGGCCAGGGCGAAGGCCGCATCCAGCCAGACCGGGCCTTCCACCAGGGAGAACTGGTGGCGCATTTTCTTGCTGCGGCCATCTTCGCAAATACCGAACATGGCCCGACCGCTGTCCAAGTACAGCACCGAGTCCGGATGCTCGCCACGCCGACGCAAAACCTGGCCGACGCCAAGAACCTCGGTCTTGGAAAAAAGTTCAAAGTGCTGGGGTAGGTGCAACATAATGCCCGACTATGCCAGTCCACTATTTGCGTGGGTTTGAGCCACATCAAAAAATTTCCCGACTCAACCGAAAGCAAGGGTTTCCGCCCAATGCCGAAAAATTGGCGGCTTTTGCCAGCATTTGGAAACATTCTGTCCGGCCCGCAAAGCAAAAAGCCCTGAAGCAGAGATGCTTCAGGGCTTTGCATTTTTGGTGCGGCTGGCAGGAATCGAACCCACGACCCCTTGGTTCGTAGCCAAGTACTCTATCCAGCTGAGCTACAGCCGCGAAGGGACGGATTGTAGAGGATATTCAGGCAGCATTTGCCGAATACCTGCAATTTTTTCAGCCGCCGCTGGCCGGGACGGCAGCGCCCGCTTCAAACCAGTGCTGGATGATGCCGCGTTCCTCGGCGCTCAGGGCGCCGGGGTTGCCGAAAGGCATTTTGCGCAGCTGCACCACCTGCTGGTAGATCTGCTGGGCCTGGGCCTGCACGTCCGCCACGCTATCGAGCTTGACGTTTTTCTGCGCCACGCCGTTGCCGTTGTGGCAGACCACGCAGTGCTGGTCCAGCACCGGGCGCAGATCGTCGTAGGTAGCGGCCACGGCGGCAGCGGCACCAGCCTGGGCAGAGGCCTGCGGTGCGGGCTTGAGCCAGACCAGCACACCCAGCAGCACGGCGATGCCGACGGCGGCGTATTTCCAGGGGTGGGGGTTGCGGCCCAGCTTGAAGCCGTGGCGCATGACGAAGAACTGGCGGATGGCGGCGCCGGCAAACATCATCAGGATCAGCACCAGCCAGTTCAGTTCGTGGTTGTTCATCCAGCCGTAGTGGGTGGAGAGCATGGCGAACAGCACCGGCAGGGTGAAGTAGGTGTTGTGCACGCTGCGCTGCTTGCCGCGCTTGCCGTGGATGGGGTCAACGGGCTGACCGGCTTTGAGGGCCGCCACCACCGTGCGCTGGCCGGGGATGATCCAGAAGAACACGTTGGCGCTCATCGAGGTGGCCAGCATGGCACCCATCAGCAGGAAGGCGGCCTGGCCGGGGAAAATGGCACAGGCGAGGTAGGCCGCCACGCAGACCAGCACGGTCACCAGGGCGCCGACGATGGCGTCGCCGTTTTCCTTTTGCCCCAGGGTGCGGCAGATGGCGTCGTACAGCAGCCAAAACACGACCAGGAAGGCCAGCGCCGCGCCGATGGCGCCGCCGCTGGACAACAGCGGATTGGCCGGATTGACCAGGTAGATGTTGGCATTCCACAGGTAGGACACGGTCAGCAGGGCAAAGCCCGAGAGCCAGGTGGTGTAGCTCTCCCAGAAGAACCAGTGCAGATGCTCGGGCAGCTTCGGGGGCGAGACGTTGAACTTGACCGGGTGGTAGAAACCGCCGCCGTGCAAGGCCCACAGCTCACCGGAGACACCCTGGCGTTTGAGTTCCGGGTCTTCGGGGGGCGTGAGGCTGCTGTCCAGAAAGACGAAGTAGAACGACGACCCGACCCAGGCGATGGCCGTGATCACGTGCAGCCAACGCAGCAGCAGGTTGGCCCAGTCCAAAAGATAAGCTTCCATGATGAAGTGAATATGAAAGTCTCTGCTCACCACCGCGGGCACTCTGAGCAGCAAACAGGTCGCGCACCTGGGCCGATGGCCAGGGCACCGCTGCGACCTTTGGCGAAATAAAGTGTATACAAATTTTGTTCACCAAAAAATGCTTTTCTATCGGGGTTTGCCCGGTGGCAGCCCTTCGGGATGGCCCCTGGCGGCGCCTGTTTGACGTTTTTTAACGCGCCCCGGGGGGCGGACGCGGTAGGCTTTGGCCCCATGCAAAACCACCTTTTTTCTTCCTTGCCCGGCACCGCACGCCGCCGGATGTTGCAGGCCCTGGCCGCTGGCGGCCTGACAGCGCTGGTCGCCGGCTGCGGGGTGCCGATTGTGCGCCGTCCGGCACCGACCACGCCCATGCCGCCATTGCGGCGGGCCGCTGCCGAGCACATTTACCAGCACAACCGCAACCGCATCTATCCGGGGATGCTGCCGCCCATGCTGTACGCCATCGGGGTGCTGGAGGTGAGCCTGACGGCCAGCGGCCAGGTGCAGCGCCTGAACTGGATGCGTGCCCCCACCCATGCGCCCGAGGTGATGCGCGAGATCGAGCGCACCGTCCGCGCGGCTGCGCCCTTCCCCGTTCCCGCCGGCTCGCGCGGCGCCCTGCGCTTTACCGAAGTCTGGCTGTGGGACAAGTCCGGGCGCTTCCAGCTCGATACGCTGACGGAGGGGCAGCGCTCCGAGTAAATAGAAAAGGAGAGCTGTTTGCGCTCTCCTTATAAGGATTTAAAAGATAAAAAAACTGCAATTGCTTTTGAATCAAGCGGAGGCAGCTATGTTTTTATTGAAACATCAGGAACCCCGGTAGGTCGAATAGCTCCAGGGGCTGACCAGCAGCGGCACATGGTAATGCTCGTCGGTGCGGGCAATGCCGAAGTCCAGGCTGACTTTGCCCAAAAAATTCGGCTCCGGCAGCGCCAGGCCCTTGGCCTTGAAATAATCGGCCACGGCAAACGTCAGGCGGTACGTTCCCGCTTGCAGCGTGTTGTCGTTGAACAGGGGAGCGTCGGTGCGGCCATCGCTGTTGAGCAGCAGGCTTTTGATCAGCGTCGCACTCTCTCCTTTTGTAGCGTACAGCTCAACGGCCATACCGGCTGCGGGGCAGCCGTGCATCGTGTCCAGAACGTGGGTACTCAGGCCCATAGGGTTTCTCCTTGGAATGAAAAGCGCTTCTGCGCTGGCTTGTTTACCAAAAGTGTATACAATTTTTGTCGAAGTGGAAAAAACATGACATCCATAGAAACCATATCCTCCACCACCATGATTGCCGACGCGCTGACGCGGGCGATTGTGGAACACCGCCTGCTGCCCGGCACCAAGCTGGCCGAGCAGAAGCTGGCCGACCACTTCGGTGTCTCGCGCACGCTGGTGCGCCAGGCGCTGTTCCAGTTGTCGCAGAACCGGCTGGTCACGCTGGAGCCGGCCCGTGGCGCCTTCGTGGCCACGCCGTCGGTGGCCGAGGCGCGGCAGGTGTTCGCCGTGCGCCGGATGCTGGAAATCGAAATGACCCGCGCCTTCTGCCGCCAGAGCAGCCCGGCGCAGATCACGGCTCTGCGGGCGCACATCCAGGCCGAGCAGGCCGCCATCGAAGGCCAGAACGTGGGCGAGCGCACCGAGCTGCTGGGCGACTTTCACGTCGTCATGGCCCGCCTGATGGGCAACGACGTGCTGGCGCAAATCCTGGGCGACCTGATCTCGCGCTGCGCCCTGATCACCCTGATGTACCAAAGCACGACCGCCGCCGCGCACTCGCACGAGGAGCATGAAGGCATCGTCGCCGCGCTGGCTGGGCGCGACGAGGCACTGGCCGTGCGCCTGATGCAGGAGCATCTGGCCAACGTCGAATCCGGGCTGGAGTTCGACCGCACCCTGCCCTCCAATGATTTATCCATGGCGCTGTCCACGGTCTAGACCGCAGCAGCGCCCTTTTTGTTGAGAAGTCCTCCCCCCATGACCTACGACGCCACCGCCCCCTACCCCCGCGACCTGATCGGCTACGGCCGCACGCCACCGCACCCGCACTGGCCCGGCCAGGCGCGGGTGGCGGTGCAGTTCGTGCTGAACTACGAGGAAGGGGGCGAGAACCACGTGCTGCATGGCGATGCGGGCAGCGAACAGTTTCTGTCGGAGCTGTTCAACCCCGCCTCCTACCCGGCGCGGCACATGAGCATGGACGGGATTTACGAATACGGCGCCCGCGCCGGGGTATGGCGCATCCTGCGCGAATTCGAGCAGCGCGGCCTGCCGCTGACGGTGTTCGGCGTGGCCACCGCCCTGCAAAAGCACCGCGAAGTCGCGCAAGCCTTTGCCGAACTGGGCCACGAAGTGGCCTGCCACGGCCTGAAATGGATCCACTACCAGAACCTGCCCGAAGACGTGGAACGCGCCCACATGCAGCAGTGCCTGGAAATTTTCGAAGAACTGTACGGCCACGACGGCGACCACGGCCTGGGCTGGTACACCGGGCGCGACAGCCCCAACACGCACCGGCTGGTGGCCGATGCGGGCCGCTTTGCCTACGACGCGGATTACTACGGCGACGACCTGCCCTTCTGGATGCAGGTAGGCAAGACCGACGGCAGCCGTGCCCACCAGCTCATCGTGCCCTACACGCTGGACTGCAACGACATGCGCTTTGCCCTGCCGCAGGGCTATTCGCACGCCGACCCGTTCTTCCAGTACATGAAGGACACGTTCGACGCCCTGTACGCCGAGGGCGACGAAAACGGCACCAATGCGCCCAAGATGATGAGCATCGGCATGCACTGCCGCCTGCTGGGCCGCCCGGGGCGCATCATGGCGCTGCAGCGCTTTCTCGACCACATCCAGCGCCACGACAAGGTGTGGGTGGCCCGCCGCATCGACGTGGCCCGCCACTGGGCGCAGCGCTTTCCTGCGCCGCAATAATTTTTAGAA
>JAHRXD010000045.1 GCA_019104825.1 Comamonas sp. | reverse complement strand
ACCTGTTTGACCTGCTGCGCCGCCCCGGGGTGGATTACGCCAGCTTGCTGGACATGGATGGCGGCAAATACGCCAGCGCCGATGTTTCACGTGAAACCTTGGGCGACGCCCACGACGCCGTGGTGGAGCAAGTGGAAATTGCCGCCAAGTATTCCGGCTACATCGACCGCCAGAAGGAAGAAGTGCAACGCGCTGCACACTATGAAAACCTGCGGCTGCCTGCCGATCTGGATTACATGCAGGTGGCGGCGCTGTCGATCGAAGTGCGGCAAAAACTGCAAAAGCACCGGCCTGAAACCCTGGGTCAAGCCTCGCGGATTTCCGGTGTGACCCCGGCGGCGGTGTCGCTGCTGATGATTCACCTGAAAAAAGGCGGTTTCAAGGGCTTTGCGGCTTCTCAAGAGGCCGTCGCATGAGCGAAGGATTGCGCACGCAACTGGAGGCCGGCGTTGCCGCACTGAAGCTGGAGCTGCTTCCGGCGCAGGTGGATGCCTTGCTGGCTTTCCTTGATCTGCTCCAGAAGTGGAACAAGGTCTACAACCTGACGTCGGTGCGTGATCCGCAGGAAATGCTGACCCACCACCTGCTCGACAGTCTGGCAGCGGTTCCGGCCCTGCTGCGCCATGTGCAGACCCTGCCGGTGGAAGAGGGCGCACGCCTGCCCCTGCTGGACGTGGGTTCGGGCGGCGGCCTGCCTGGGGTGGTGTTTGCCATCTGCTGCCCGCAGATCGACGTGAGCTGCGTGGATACCGTGGGCAAGAAGGCGGCGTTCATCCAGCAGGTGGCAGCATCGCTGCGCCTGCCCAATCTGCATGGCATCCACAACCGGGTGGAAAACCTGAAAACTTCCTACCCGGTCATCAGTTGCCGCGCCTTTGCTTCGCTGGTGGATTTCACGGCATGGTCACGCAATGCCTTGGCGGAAGGCGGCATCTGGTTTGCCATGAAGGGCCGGCGTCCCGACGAGGAAATGCTGGCCCTGCCTGCGGATGTGCAGGTGTTTCACGTGGAACCGTTGCAGGTTCCGGGGCTCGATGTGGAGCGTTGCGTAGTCTGGATGCGGGCGCGTGTTTGATACACGGCGATACGCGGCATCTGTGCGGCGGTATGCATTGGTGATGACCCTCGCATAAACTCCACATTTTTATCGCACGGGGGGTTGAATGTTTGGCATCTCGGATTACGGTGCTTTTATCGTTGCCGTTACCGTCTTTTTGCTGATCCCCGGGCCGGGCAATCTGGCCTTGATCACCTCCACCGGCAAGGGCGGCTGGCGGGCCGGTTTGGCGTGCTGCCTGGGGGTGATGGCGGCAGATCAGGGATTGATATGGCTGGCCGTCGCCGGTGTGGCAGCGCTGCTGGCCGCGTATCCTGCGGCGTTCCATGCGGTGCAATGGGTGGGTGCGGCCTATCTGGCCTGGCTGGGCTACCAGCTGCTGACGGCCAAGCCCGGCGATGCCCCCGCCATCGAGATTCAGCCGCGCCACTATTTTCGGCAAGGCGCTCTGATCACCGCGATGAATCCCAAGGCCATCGTGTTCTACATGGCCTTTTTCCCCATGTTCGTCGACCCGGCAAGGCACCAGGGCGTGGTCACTTTCGGCGTGATGGCGGCAACGGTGGCGGCCATCACTTTGGTTTATGGCGTCGTCATGGTGACGCTGACGGCGGTGCTGGCAAAGCGCTTGCGTGCCAACCCCATGGTCGGGAAGTGGCTGCAAAAAACAGCCGGTGTGTTTTTGATCGGTTTTGGCTTCAAGCTGGCCACCAATTAAAAGAGAAGATTCAATGGCCAAGATTTTTTGTATCGCGAATCAAAAAGGCGGCGTCGGCAAGACCACCACCGCTGTGAACCTGGCCGCTGGCCTGGCGAAAATCGGCCAGCGGGTGCTGCTGGTGGACCTCGACCCCCAGGGCAACGCCACCATGGGCGCCGGGGTGGACAAGCGGGCGCTGGCCTTGAGCGTCTACGACGTGCTGCTGGAATCGGCCAGCGTGACCGAGGCGGCAGTGCATTCCGAGCCATGCGGTTTTTCCGTACTCGGGGCCAACCGGGAGTTGAGCGGTGCCGAGATCGAACTGGTCACGCTGGAGCGGCGCACCGAGCGCCTGAAAGCCGCCTTGCACGCCGTGGCGGGCGATTTTGATTTTGTGCTGGTCGACTGCCCGCCCAGCCTGTCCATGCTCACCCTGAACGGCCTGTGCGCCGCGCATGGGGTGATCGTGCCGATGCAGTGCGAATACTTTGCGCTGGAAGGGCTGACCGATCTGGTCAATACCATCAAGCAGGTCCACGCCAACATGAACCCCGATTTGCAGATCATCGGCCTGCTGCGCGTCATGTTTGATCCGCGCACCACCTTGCAGCAGCAGGTCAGCGACCAGCTCAAGGAACACTTTGGCGACAAGGTGTTCAACGCCGTCATCCCGCGCAACGTGCGCCTGGCCGAAGCGCCCAGCTACGGACTGCCGGGCGTGGTGTTCGACCCCTCGGCCAAGGGCAGCAAGGCATTCGTTGAATTTGCCCAGGAAATGGTGCAGCGCATCAAGACGATGTAACTAATAATTCAGTAGCTTGTTCCGCTTTATTCATAAGGATTTCATAATTGTTTGTTCTTGAAATTGTTGTATAGCAAGCGGTAATAGCTATGGAAAAAGATAGTCTCGTCCTCATCCTCCCCGGCTGGCAAAACTCCGATGCCGATCACTGGCAAACCCGCTGGGAACAGCGCCATGGCTACACCCGCGTCGCCCAGCACGATTGGCAGCGCCCCCTGCGCGGCGACTGGACGGTGCAGTTGCAGGAAGCCGTGCTGGCCGCCCCCGCCCCCGTGGTGCTGGTGGCGCACAGCCTGGGCTGTATCCTGACGGCCTGGTGGGCCGATCATGCCCCGCGCAGCACGGTGGCCAAAGTGCAGGCGGCCCTGCTGGTGGCACCGGGCGATGTCGAGCAGGACGACCTGCGCCAGCAACTGCCCGGCTGGGCGCCCATCGCCCGCCAGCGCCTGCCGTTTCGCACCACCCTGGTCGGCAGCCGCAACGACCCGTATTGCCGCGCCGAACGCGCCCGGCAACTGGCCGCCGACTGGGGCGCAGCCTGGGTGGATGCCGGGGCCGCCGGCCACATCAACAGCGCCAGCGGCCTGGGTGACTGGCCCGCAGGCCATGCTTTATTGGAAGAATTGTTAAAGGATTTCCCCGATGGCAACCACAAAACCTAAAGGCCTGGGCCGTGGCCTGGAAGCGCTGCTCGGCCCCAAAGTCGCGGAAGGGGGCCAGGCCAGCGCCGACACGCCCTCCACCCTGGCCCTGAGCGCCCTGGTGCCCGGCCAGTACCAGCCGCGCACGCGCATGGACGAGGGCGCCCTGTACGAGCTGGCCGCCAGCATCCAGGCCCAGGGCATCATGCAGCCCATCCTGGTGCGCAGGCTGACCCGGGGCGCCCAGGCGGGGCAGTACGAAATCATCGCGGGCGAGCGGCGCTTCCGTGCCGCCACCCTGGCGGGCCTGACCGAGGTGCCCGTGCTGGTGCGCGACGTGCCGGACGAAGCCGCTGCCGCCATGGCCCTGATCGAAAACATCCAGCGCGAAAACCTCAACCCGCTGGAAGAAGCCCAGGGCCTGCAACGCCTGGTGCAGGAGTTCGGCCACACCCACGAGCAGGCCGCTGCCGCCGTGGGCCGCAGCCGTTCGGCGGCCAGCAACCTGCTGCGCCTGCTGCAACTGGCCGAGCCGGTGCAAACCATGCTGATGGCCGGGGATATCGACATGGGCCATGCCCGGGCGCTGCTCGGCCTGGATAAGGCCGAACAAATCACCACCGCCAACCAGGTGGCGGCCCGCAAGCTGTCCGTGCGCGAGACCGAAAGTCTGGTGAAAAAAGTCGCCGCCGGGGAGGGCGATGCCCCGTCCGGCGCCGCCCGCAGCGCGGTGGGCAAAACCGGCGATGTGCTGCGCGTGGAAGAAGAGCTGTCCGACCTGCTCATGGCGCAGGTGGAAGTGCGCTTGAAAAAACGCAGCCAACGCCACGGCAAGAGCGAGCAGACGGGCGAGCTGGCGATTCAGTTCGGCTCTCTCGATGCCCTCAACGGTCTGATCGAGCGGCTGCGCGGTTCGCGCGGTTAAACCGATGTCGCGTTTGCCCTGGCCCCTGCCTGCGCTGTGCGTTTGGGCGCTGGCGTGGCTGCTGTTCCTGGGGGGTCGATCGTTTTTGCCCGTGTTCGCTGCCGTGCTGTTGGCTACGGGGGGCAGTCTGCTGGCCAGTCTGTGGGGGCCGACGTGGTGGCGGCGCGGCATGATTGCGGCGGGCTTTCCCCTGTCCTATGCCGTGCTGGCGGCGGGCAGCTTGCCCGGCTGGGGCTGGTTGCTGCTGCTGGGCGCTTTGCTCTTGGTCTACCCCTTGAATGCCTGGCGCGATGCGCCGATTTTCCCGACGCCCGCCGGCGCCTTGCAAGGGCTGGCCGACCGGATCGACCTGCCCCCCGGCGCCCCGGTGCTGGACGCCGGTTGCGGCCTGGGCGCAGGTTTGCGTGCCCTGCGCCAGGCCTGGCCCCAGGCCCGGGTGCAGGGCGTGGAACGCAGCTGGGTCTTGCGCTGGGCCTGCGCCCTGCGCTGCCCCTGGGCCAGGGTGCGCCAGGGCAATATGTGGGTGACCGACTGGGGGCGCTACCACCTGGTCTATCTGTTCCAGCGGCCCGAGAGCATGAGCCGCGCCGCCGTCAAATCGCTGGCGGAAATGCCCGATGGCGCCTGGCTGGTCAGCCTGAACTTCCCCCTGCCCGACGAAATTGCCGCCACCCACACCGCCCAGCTGGCCGATGGCCGCAGCGTCTATGCCTACCGGTGCCCGATTACGACGGTCGATCATGACGGGGTGCAAGCCGATGAAGCCGCCGGCCATGCCGCTGCCGTGACCCCCGAGGGGGTGATCGTGCGGGGGGAGCGCCTGTATGCCCCCAGGCGCCGCCCTGGCGGACGACGACGTTCCACGTGAAACCCTGCGATGGCAGGGCGTCCTGTAGCGTTCTTAAGATGCAGGGATGACAACCACATCTCTTGGGCAGGACGCCCGCACCATTGGCCTGGTCGGCCTGGCCCACGGGTCATCCCACTTCTTCCACCTGCTGCTGCCGCCGCTGTTTCCCTGGCTGATGGCCGATTTTGGCTATAGCTATGTCGAGCTGGGCAGCGTGGTGTCGGTGTTCTTTGTGGTCTCGGGGGTGGGGCAGATGCTTTCGGGCTTCCTGGTGGACAAGGTGGGCGCCCGGCCCATCATGTTTGCGGCCCTGGCCTGCTTTGCTCTGGCCGGACTGATTGCCGCCAGTGCGCAGAATTACGCCATGCTGGTGGCGGCGGCGTTTTGTGCGGGCCTGGGCAATGCGCCCTTTCACCCGGTGGATTTCACGATTTTGAACAAGCGTGTTTCCCCGAAGAACATGGGGCACGCCTTTTCGGTGCATGGCATCTCGGGCAACCTGGGCTGGGCAGCGGCCCCGGTGTTCATGGCGGGGATTACCAGCTGGACGGGTTCCTGGCGCATCGCCTGCCTGAGCGGGGCCGTGCTGGCCCTGCTGATCCTGGCCATCGTGGTGCATCAGCGCCGCTGGCTGGATGACCGGCAAGTGTGTCAGCCAGGGGCAAAAACCGTGGCTGCCACCGCTTCGGCCCATGCGCAGGAGCAAAACCCTTTTGCCTTTCTGGCCCTGCCGGCCGTATGGCTGTGTTTTGCCTTTTTCTTCTTCACCACGGCAGGCCTGAGTGCGGTGCAAAGCTTTTCCAGCCCGGCATTGAGCAGCATCTACCCGCAGCTGGATTTGACCGTCACCTCGTGGATGGTCACCGGCTTCATGCTGTGCAGCGCCGTCGGCATGGTGGGCGGCGGTTTTCTGGCCGCGCGGGTGCAGCGCCTGGAGCGGGTGATTACCGTGTTCCTGCTGCTGTCCGGGGCGTTGCTGGCCCTGGCGGGAACGGGCTGGCTGCCCGGTGCAGTGGCCTTGGCCGTCGGCGCGGCGGCGGGTTTTGGCCAGGGACTGGCCGGCCCCTCGCGCGACATGCTGATCAAGCAGGCTGCGCCGCCCGGGGCCACGGGCCGGGTGTATGGCACGGTGTATTCGGGGCTGGACCTGGGCTTTAGCCTGGCCGCGCCGATTTTTGGCTGGATGATGGACCGGCAGCAGCCCCATTGGGTTTTCTACGGGGCCGGGATTGCGCTGGCGGTCAGCGTGCTGGCGGCGGGGGCGGTCGGCTCCAGCGTGCATCAGCGGCGGGTGCAAGCGGCATAAACATCTGGCTTTTACAATCGAGCGAATGTTGCAGGCCCGGGGAGACCCGGGCCTGTCTTTGTCTTTTTGTTTCTTACTTTCTCCAGCACTGTGTCTTACGCTCCAGAAACGCGGCGGCGCCGCACCTTTGCCATCATTTCCCACCCGGACGCCGGTAAAACCACGCTGACGGAAAAGCTGTTGCTGTTCTCCGGTGCGATCCAGATCGCCGGGGCGGTCAAGGGCCGCAAGGCCAGCCGCCACGCGACCTCGGACTGGATGGAAATCGAGAAGCAGCGCGGCATCTCGGTGGCCTCCAGCGTGATGCAGATGAGCTACCGCGACCACGTCATCAACCTGCTGGACACGCCCGGCCACAAGGACTTCTCGGAAGACACCTACCGCGTGCTG
>JAHRXD010000042.1 GCA_019104825.1 Comamonas sp. | reverse complement strand
GCTTTCTGGCAGCCCGCGCCGCTTTTGCAGCGCCTGGTGGCCGAAGGCAAGCAGTTCTGATCGCAACGTATTGAAGGGAATAGTGCTATGACTTCCGCAGTAATCGTCTCCACCGCCCGCACCCCGCTTGCCAAAAGCTGGAAGGGCGCATTCAACATGACCCACGGCGCCACCCTGGGCGGCCATGCCGTGCAGCACGCCGTGCAGCGGGCCGGTATCGACGCCGCGCAGGTCGATGACGTCATCATGGGCTGCGCCAACCCCGAAGGCGCCACGGGCATGAACATCGCCCGCCAGATCGCGCTGGCCGCCGGCCTGCCGGTGACAGCCTCGGGCATGACGGTCAATCGCTTCTGCTCTTCCGGGCTACAAACCATTGCCCTGGCCAGCCAGCGCATCATTGCGGGCGAGGGCGATGTGTACGTCGCCGGTGGCGTGGAAAGCATCTCCTGCGTGCAGCAGGAGATGAACATGCACATGATCGTCGACCCCGCGCTGCAAGCGAAAAAGCCGGAAATCTACTGGAACATGCTGCAAACGGCAGAGAACGTTGCCAAACGCTACAACATCGGCCGCGATGTGATGGACGAATACGGCGCCGCCAGCCAGCAGAAAGCCTGCGCCGCCCAGGCGGCCGGCTTGTTCGATGCCGAAATCGCCCCCATCACCGTCACCGCCGGGATTGCCGACAAGCAGTTGGGCCTGATCACCCGGCAGGTGACGGTTGCCAAGGACGAAGGCACGCGCGAAGGCACCACGGTGCAGGCCATCAGCGGCCTGAAAAGCGCCATCCCCGGCGGCCTGATCACGGCCGGCAATGCCAGCCAGTTCAGCGATGGCGCCGGTGCCTGCGTGGTGGTCAGCGAAGACTTCGCCGCACGCAACAACCTGCAACCCCTGGGCCGCTTCCTGGGCTTTGCCGTGGCCGGTTGCGAGCCGGACGAAATGGGCATCGGCCCCGTCTTCGCCGTGCCCAAGGTGCTGAAAAAACTGGGCCTGAGTGTGCAGGACATCGACCTGTGGGAGCTGAACGAAGCCTTCGCCGTGCAGGTACTCTACTGCCGCGACAAGCTGGGCATTCCCCATGACCGCCTGAACGTCAATGGCGGCGCCATCGCCCTGGGCCACCCCTACGGCGTCAGCGGCCAGCGCCTGACCGGCCATGCCCTGATCGAAGGCAAGCGCCGGGGCGCCAAGCGCGTTTGCGTCACCATGTGCATCGGCGGCGGCATGGGCGCAGCCGGGGTGTTTGAAGTGCTGTAAGCACCGACTGACACTTGTCCCAAAGAAACACCGCACAGGCTGCAAAGTCTGGCGGTGTTTCTTTTTTGATAGCTTTTTCGCTTATAAATAAACGATTTCAGGTGCTTTTATTTCATAAATCGTTTATTTGTCAGTGGAAGAAGCTCTATTTTTATTTGGTCACTGCGGTGCTGACGAACATCTGTTTGGCGTGGTGCAAGCCCGAGCTGCAAAGTGGGGAGCGTGATGTGGTTCACAGAATGCTCCAGCGAAGGTGGATGGGCCAAGCGATGGCACGGTGGCAGGCCGGGTTGCCCCAAAGTTCAGCAAGGTCGGCGGCGAAGTGGTGCAGCAGGTTTTCGCGCCCGGCCTCGCGGGCCTGGCGTACGGCCGACCAGGTGGAGACATAGCCCAGCAGCGCGGGCAAGTCCCACTCTTTGCGGATTTCCAGCGCGGGGGCAGCCTGTTCCCGGAAAGGAAAGGGCAGGTCGGCGTAGCCGCTGTCCACCCGCTTGCGTTCTGCGGGCCAGTAGGGGCCGATCTCCTGCATGTAGAAGTGCTGGAAGCGTGCGTGCAGCGCATCGTCGTCCAGGCGCAGCACGCCGTAGCTGACCAGGGCCAGCACCGCGCCGCTTTGGCCGATGCGGCGGGCTTCGGCGTAGAAGCGCGGCAGGTCGAACCAGTGCGCGGCCTGGGCGGCAGTGATCAGGCTGGCGCTGCCCGGGGCAACGGGCAAGTGTTCTGCCGGGGCGCAGGCATAGGCCACGCGCGGATGGGCGTTGGCGTGGGCGATCTGTTCGCGGCTGGGGTCAAGGCCGAGTACCTGCTGGAAGTGTTCGGCCAACTGGGCGGTCAGCTGGCCGTTGCCGCAGCCTACGTCCACCGCCAGGGCGGTATTGGGCGCCTGGGCGGCCAACCAGCGGGCCAGCTCTGGCGGGTATTCGGGGCGGAAGCGGGCGTAGGCCGCGCCCCCTTGGTCGAACCAGTTGCGGGTGTCATGCGTCATGGGGGCGCTCCTGTGTATTGAGTCCGTGGGCATTGTCTTGCCTGGGGTGCCGGTGCCTAGAGGTTGGCAAACAAAAAGTGCAAAAAACCGCTTGACCTTGAAGTTAAGTTGAATCTTATCGTCTGTCCATCGCAAACATATTGGAGGATTGCATGGCGCACGATCTGGCATTGCCCACCCCTTTTTCACCGCTGACCTTGCCCAACGGGGCGGCTCTTCCCAATCGCTTGGCGAAAGCTGCCATGGAGGAAAACATGGCGGATGCTGACCATGCGCCTTCGCCCGCGCTGATCCGGCTGTACCGCACCTGGGCGGAGGGCGGGGCGGGCCTGCTCATTACCGGCAACGTGATGGTCGATCGCCGCGCCATGACCGGGCCGGGCGGGGTGGTGCTGGAGTCGGACGCGTTCGGCGAGCGCTTTGCCGCCTGGGCGCAGGCCGCACGTTCGCAGGGGGCGCAGGCGTGGGTGCAGCTCAACCACCCGGGGCGGCAGATGCCGGCGGGGCTGGGGCAGGAAACCTGGGCGCCTTCGGCCGTGGCGCTGGAGTTGGGCAATTTCTCCAAGCAGTTTGCCCTGCCCCGGGAGATGACCGAGGCGGACATCCAGGCGGTGAAGGAGCGCTTTGTCCGCTCGGCGCTGCTGGCGGAAAAGTTCGGCTTTACCGGAGTGCAGATTCACGCGGCGCATGGCTATCTGCTCAGTCAGTTTCTGTCGCCCCTGACCAACCAGCGCCGGGATGCCTGGGGCGGCACGCTGGCCAACCGGGCGCGGCTGCTGGTGGAGATCGTGCAGGGCGTGCGGGCCGCAGTGCAGCCGGGATTTGCGGTGGCCGTCAAGCTCAATTCGGCGGATTTCCAGCGTGGCGGCTTCAGCGCCGACGATGCCCGGCAGGTGGTGGCGCTGCTCAATCCGCTGGGCGTGGATGTGGTCGAACTGTCCGGCGGCAGCTACGAAGCCCCTGCCATGCACGGCCAGGCCCGCGACGGGCGTACCCTGGCGCGGGAAGCCTACTTTCTGGAATTTGCCCGGGACATCGCCGCCGTGGCGCAGATGCCGCTGATGGTGACGGGCGGCATCCGCCGCTATCCGGTGGCCGCGCAGGTGGTGGACAGCGGCATTGCCCTGGTGGGCATGGCGACCGCGCTGGCCGTCGAGCCGCGCTTGCCCCAGGTGTGGCGCAGCGACCCGGCCATTGCGCCTGCGCTGCGGCCCATCACGTTCAAGAACAAGGTGCTGGCCTCGGTGGCGTACATGGCGATGGTCAAGCACCAGTTGCACCGCCTGAGCCTGGGACGGGTCGCCAATCCGCAGGTACACCCTGGCCTGGCGTTGCTGGAACAAGAGTGGGACAACCGCCTGAAGAACCGGCGCTACCGCCACTGGATGCGGCGGAAGCTGAGGTGATGCCGGCGTTGCAGCCTTGTAACGTGGCCTGGCTTGGTACAAACCCCAATTCCTGAAGGCTTGCCGAAAAATTTTCCTATCGGATAATTTTCTTATCGGAAAATTTTTGGAGTGGGTATGCAGCAGGACATTTGGGATTTCGTCGTAGTGGGCGCCGGTATGGCCGGGGCGTCGGTGGCCTACCGGCTGGCGCAGGCCGGGGCATCGGTGCTGGTGCTGGAGGGCGAGGCCCAGCCCGGCTACCACAGCACGGGCCGGTCGGCGGCGCTGTTCATGGAAAGTTATGGCACGCCGCAAATCCGTGCCCTGACACGCGCCAGCCGGGCCTTTTACCTGGAGCCGCCCGCCGGTTTTTGCCGCCACGCCCTGGTGCAGCCGCGCGGCACGCTGTACGTGGCGCGGGTCGGGCAGGAGGCGCTGCTGGACCAGGCGCTGGCCACCTACCAGGCCGAGGGGCTGCGTGCCCGGCGCATCAGTGCGGACGAGGCGCTGGCCCTGGTGCCCTGCCTGAAGGCGGAGGAACTGGTGGGCGCGGTGCATGACCTGGATGCGATGGACATCGACGTGGCCGAGCTGCACCAGGGCTTTTTGCGCGGCATGGTCCAGGCCGGGGCCAGCCTGCGCTGCAATGCCGCGCTGCTCCAGGCCCGCAGGGAGGTCGGGGAGGAGGGGCAGTCGCTCTGGGTGCTGGGCCTGCGCGATGGCAGCCAGGTGCGGGGCCGTGCCGTGGTGAATGCCGCCGGGGCCTGGGCCGATACCGTGGCCGATATGTGCGGCGTGCGCCCGCTGGGCATTCAGCCCAAGCGGCGCACGGCGTTCACCTTTGTGCCGCCGCAAGGGGTGTCCATCCAGTCCTGGCCGGCGGTCATCGGGGTGGACGAGAGCTTTTATTTCAAGCCCGACGCGGGCCAGTTGCTGGGGTCGCCGGCCAATGCCGACCCCGTGCCGCCGCACGACGTGGTGGCCGAGGAGCTGGACGTGGCCACCGGCATCTACCACATCGAGGAATGGAGCAACCTGCGCATACGCCGTCCCAGCCACGTCTGGGCAGGGCTGCGCAGCTTTGCGCCCGACGGTGATTTCGTCATCGGCTGGGACGGCGGCTGCCCGGGCTTTTTCTGGCTGGCCGGGCAGGGCGGTTACGGCATCCAGACGGCCGCCGGGGCTTCGGCCACGGCCAGCGCCTTGCTGCTGGGCCAGCCGCTGCCGCCGGAACTGGTGGCGCAGGGCGTGGAGCCGGCCCGGCTCAGTCCGGCGCGGCTGGCGGGAGGGCAGGGCTGATGCCGCAGCCGCTGGCATCAGGTCGGTCAAAGAGATAAATCAGGAGACAGAAAATGCGTGCATTCAAGGAAGTGAGCAAGATCGCCGGGGCTTTCGTCGGCGTCATCGTCGGGGCGGGTTTTGCCTCGGGGCAGGAGCTGCTGCAGTTCTTCGCGGCTTTTGGCCGCGTCGGCCTGTGGGGCGCGTTGGTGGCCGGGCTGGCCTTCGTGTTCCTGTCGATGGTGTTTTCCACCATGGGCCAGACAATGCGGGCCAGTTCGCACAAGGAAGTGGTGCAGGCCCTGCTGGGGCGGCACCTGGGCTGGGTGTTCGACGTGTTGATCACCTTCTTCCTGTTCGCCATCACGGTGGTGATGCTGGCCGGTGCGGGGGCTTTGCTGCAACAGTGGCTGGGCCTGCCGGTGGTCTGGGGCAGCGTTCTGGCCACGGTGGCAACCGTACTCATCGTTTCCCTGGACGTGGGCCGCGTGATCGCGTTCATCGGGGCCGTCACCCCGCTGCTGATGCTGATGACGGTGGTCGTTGCCGCCTACGTGCTTGCCACGCCCCACGCCGATGCCGTGGCGCTGGAGGCAGCCGCGACGCAGCAGGCCAAGGGGGCCAGCCATTGGCTGGTGGCCGCATTCCTGTACGTGTCCTACAACGTGGTCGCCGGGATGCCGTTCCTGGTCATCATGGGCGGGCAGGCCAGCTCGCGCCGCACGGCGCTGTGGGGCGGGGTGCTTGGCGGCCTGCTGCTGGGCTTGTTGATGCTGGCGATTGCCGCTGCCATGTATTGGCGCATGGACACCCTGGGCGGCGTGCCCATGCCCATGCTGGCCCTGGCGACGCAAATCTCGCCCTGGCTGGGGCACCTGATGTCGCTGGTCATCCTCGGCATGATTTTGAACACCGCCGTCGGCATGCTGTATGCCTTCATGGCCCGCATCTTGCCGGCCAATACGCCCCGCTTTCGCTGGGGCAGCGGGGTGGCGGGTGCGGCCGCGCTGGGTGGCAGCTTCGTCGGCTTCATCACCCTGGTGGGGGTGGTCTATCCCATCTACGGCTACATCGGCTTTGCGCTGATGGGGTGTGCCTTCATCGGCTGGCTGCGCATGGGCAGGACGGCCAAATAGGGGGCCGAAACTGCGAAAATGGCCGCCTTTGCCCCGCGCCCTTTTCGCCCATAAGTTGCCCATGAGCCGCCCTGTGATGTCTGACCTGCCCGCCACGCTGACCCCTGAACAAATACTGGCCGCAGTATTGCCGGGCGTGGCTGCGGCAGGGGGGGAGGAAGCACAGCCGGTGGGCAAGTGCGAGGTGGGCGCCAAGCTGCGCCGCGCCCGCAAGGCGCAGGGGCTGACCTTGCAGCAGCTGGCCGCCCAGAGCGGGTTGGCGGTGTCCACCATCTCCAAGGCCGAGCGCGGACAGATCGCCTTGAGCTACGAAAAAATGCTCAAGCTGGGCAACGCGCTGGAGATCGACCTGACCCGGCTGTTCATGGTCGGCGATGCGCCTGTGGCAGCCGCCGGGGAGCGGCCCACGGTGGTCAAGGACCGCTTTGCCGACGTGCAGCACTACGAAACCGGGCAATATGCCTACAGCGTGCTGTGCGGCGCGTATCCGGCCAAGAAGATGCAGCCGCTGATGGCCGTGATCCACGCCCGCGAGGCCGCCGACTTTGCCGAAACCATCCGCCACCCGGGCCAGGAGTTCGTGATGGTGCTGGAGGGCGCCGTGCGCATCCTGTTTGAAAACGGCCAGTCCATCGAACTGGCCCGGCACGAGGCGGCGTATTTCGACAGCGGCATCGGCCATGTCTACGTCAGCCTGAGCGAGCAGCCCGCGCAGGTGCTGTCCGTGTGCTGCTGACCTGCCGATGCCATCGGGCCGCCAGCAGCGGCCCGGGGTGGCCGGCAGACGGCAGTGTGGTTTACAGCCCCAGCTTTTCTGCCACGTAGTCGGCGTCTTTATCGCCCCGGCCCGAGAGGTTCACCAGGATGTGGCAATCGGCGGGCAGCGTCGGTGCCACGCGCATGGCCCAGGCCACGGCGTGGGCGCTTTCCAGCGCGGGGATGATGCCTTCCACGCGCGACAGCTGCATGAAGGCGTTGAGCGTTTCCTGGTCGTCCGCCGTTTCGTATTGCACGCGGCCCAGGTCTTTCAGGTAGCTGTGCTGCGGGCCGATGCCGGGGTAGTCCAGGCCCGAGGCGATGCTGTGTACGGCAGCGGGCACGCCGGGCGCCTCTTCCAGCACGTAGCACTTCATGCCGTGGATTTCGCCGGGCTTGCCCATGGTCAGGGTGGCGGCGTGGCGGCCAGCCTTGTTCGTGCCTTCGCCGGCAGGTTCCACCCCCACCAGCTTGACGCTGGCGTCGTTCAGGAAGGCGGTGAACATGCCGATGGCGTTGCTGCCGCCGCCCACGCAGGCGGTGACGTAATCGGGCAGGCGGTCATGCCGGGCCTGGAATTGCTCGCGGGCCTCGCGCCCGATGATGCTCTGGAAGTCACGCACCATCATCGGGAAGGGGTGGGGGCCGACCACCGAGCCGATGGCGTAGATGTAGTCCGTGGGGTTGGAGAGGTATTCCTCGAACGCGCTGTCCACCGCTTCCTTGAGCGTGGCCGCGCCGCGCGTCACGGGCACCAGCTTGCAGCCCAGGATGCGCATCTTGGTGACGTTGGGGTGTTCTTTCTCGATATCGACCTGGCCCATGTGGATTTCGCAGGGAATGCCCACCAGGGCGCAGGCCGTGGCCAGCGCCACGCCGTGCTGGCCTGCGCCGGTTTCAGCGATGACTTTTTTCTTGCCCATGAATTTGGCCAGCAGCGCCTCGCCCAGGCAGTGGTTGATTTTGTGCGCCCCGGTGTGGTTGAGGTCTTCGCGCTTGAGGTGGATTTGCGCCCCGCCCAGTTGCTGCGACAGGCGGCGGGCGTGAAAAATGGGGCTGGGGCGGCCCACATAGTCGGCAAACAGCTGGGCCAATTCATCCTGAAAGTCCTGCCGCTGGGTGATTTCAGCGTAGGCGGCGTTGATGGCATCCATGGCCTCTTTGAGGTGGGGCGGGACGAGCTGGCCGCCGTAGGGGCCAAAAAATCCCTGGGCATCGGGCATGGGGGCAAAAGAGGCGGGAGCGTTCATGGTGAGTCTCAAAGGCAAAGGGAAGACGAAAAGACAAAGGAAAGCCGTAAAGCGGACATTCTCCCTGTTTTTCCTACCATATTTTTGGAGTACTCCAGGCCGTGCTTTTTGGCTTTTCAACCCAGGGGAAACCAGATAGCCATTAGCAGTGGTTTTTATTGACAATCATCGCCACTGGCGTGGCCAGTATTGCCAAAGTGCTGTGCCACAAGTACCGCGCTTTGGTGGCTATTCACACGCACGCAACCCGTGCAAGGAGATGACTCTATGACAGCGTTACGGCTGCACGTGCCCGAGCCTACCGGCCGGCCGGGCGGAAAAACCGATTTTTCCTACCTCATGGTCTCGCCCGCAGGCGCGGTGCGCAGGCCCCCCACAGACACCCCCGCTGCGCAAACCGCTGACCTGGCCACCAGCTTGGTGCGTGTTTTGGATGATGAGGGCAAGGCGCAAGGCCCTTGGGCCCCGGCCATCCACCCGGAGCGCCTGCGCCGGGGGCTCAAAGCCATGATGAAGACGCGCATCTTTGATGCCCGCATGGTGCTGGCCCAGCGGCAGAAAAAACTTTCTTTTTATATGCAGTGCCTGGGTGAGGAAGCCATTGCCGTGGCGCAGGCGGCCGCCTTGCAAGAGGGGGACATGCACTTTCCCACCTACCGCCAGCAGGGGCTGCTGCTCTCGCGCGACGACATCTCCATGGTGGAGCTGATGTGCCAGCTCATGAGCAACGTGCGCGATCCGAACAAGGGTCGCCAGTTGCCGGTGATGTATTCGTACAAACGCGCCGGGTTTTTCTCCATTTCTGGCAACCTGGCCACCCAGGTGCCGCAAGCGGTGGGCTGGGCGATGGCCTCAGCCATCAAGGGCGATACCAAAATCGCCTCGGCCTGGATTGGCGACGGCTCCACGGCCGAATCGGACTTTCACACCGCGCTGACCTTTGCCCACGTGTACAAGGCCCCCGTCATCGTGAACGTGGTGAACAACCAGTGGGCCATCTCCAGCTTCCAGTCGATTGCCGGGGGCGAGGGCACCACCTTTGCCCAGCGCGGCGTGGGCGTGGGCATTGCCTCGCTGCGCGTGGATGGCAACGACTTCCTGGCCGTGTACGCCGCCTCGCAATGGGCGGCAGAGCGTGCCCGCACGAATAACGGCCCGACGCTGATCGAGTGGGAAACCTACCGCGCCGGGCCGCATTCCACTTCGGACGACCCGAGCAAGTACCGTCCGGCGGACGACTGGAAGCACTTCCCCCTGGGCGACCCGATCGAGCGCCTGAAGCAACACCTCATCGTGATTGGCGAGTGGAGCGAGGAGCAGCACGCGCAGGCCCAGCAGGAGCTGGAAGCCGAAGTGCTGGCCGCGCAAAAAGAGGCCGAAAGCTACGGCAGCCTGCTCGATGGCCGCGTGCCCAGCGCCGCGACCATTTTTGACGATGTCTATAAAGAAATGCCGGAGCACCTGCGTCGGCAGCGCCAGCAGATGGGGGTGTAAGCCATGAGTGAAATGACCAGCAATGCCGCGCCGCAAGAGGCGCAGGCAGTTTCTTCCATGACCATGATCCAGGCGCTGCGCTCGGGTCTGGACGTGATGATGGCCAAGGACGACAACGTCATCGTCTACGGCGAGGACGTGGGCTACTTCGGCGGCGTGTTCCGCGTCACCGAAGGCTTGCAGAAAAAATACGGCAAAACGCGCTGCTTTGATGCGCCCATCTCCGAGGCCGGCATCGTCGGCACCGCCATTGGCATGGCCGCCTACGGCCTGCGCCCGGCCGTCGAGATCCAGTTTGCCGATTACGTGTACCCGGCGTACGACCAGATCGTCTCCGAGCTGGCCCGCTTGCGCCACCGTTCGGCGGGCGACTTTTTTGCCCCCATCACCATCCGCATGCCCTGCGGCGGCGGCATTTACGGCGGGCAAACGCACAGCCAAAGCCCCGAGGCGGTGTTCACCCATGTGAGCGGCCTGCGCACCGTCATGCCCAGCAACCCGATCGATGCCAAGGGGCTGCTGATTGCCTCGATGGAGTGCGATGACCCGGTGATCTTTTTAGAGCCCAAGCGCCTGTACAACGGCCCCTTTGATGGCCACCACGACAAACCC
>JAHRXD010000023.1 GCA_019104825.1 Comamonas sp. | reverse complement strand
AGCACGCGCGAACACCTCACCCACGAGGAAGACATCATGGCCCGCGAGGGCTTCCCCGGCCTGGAAGAGCACAAGCTGCGCCACCATGAATTCATGAACAGCCTGTACGACCTGGAGCGCCGCCTGCAAACCGGCGGCATTACCGTGGCCGCCCAGCTCTCGCGTGTGCTGCGTGACTGGCTGTCCCTGCACATCCGGCGCGGGGACAAGGAATTGCGCACTTTCATCCGCCGCCGTGACCAGGAACAGCGCAGGGCGGCGCAGGCCGCAAAGCGTTAGAACGTAGACACGTTCCTGGATAGGTTTTTAAATCATAAAAAAGAGCTGCTACCGCTGGCTATATCTGGATTTCAAATAGTTTTTTATCTGAAATCCAGTGTTTACCAGCAGTAACAGCTCTTTTTATTGGTAAATGCAGGCGACTAGAACTGGATTTTTGCCCCCAGCTTCCAGGTGCGCTCGAAGTTCACCGGGTAGACGCTGGTGCTGAACCCGCTGATCCAGATGCCGTTCTTGCGGTCGAACAGGTTGCTCACGCCCACGTAGCCTTCCACGTTTTTGGCAAAGCGGTGGCGGTAGTTCACGTCGGTGGACTGGAAGATGCGCTGGCGCAGGGGGTTGGCGTTGGCAAAGTCGCCTTCGGCCCAGGCCGTGCTGCGCCAGTTGTGCGACAGGTGCAGCAGCCCCTGGTCGGCGACGCGCACGTCCAGGCCCAGCACCACGGCATGGCGCGGCACGCCGGGCAGGTCATTGCCGTTGTAGGCGCCGGCGCCTTCGTTCTCGCGGTCGATCCTGGCGCGTGTCCAGGTGTAGTTCACCGAGGCGGCAATGCCGGGCGTCAGCGCAAAGCGGTCTTGCACCTCCAGGCCGTATTTGTGTGACTTGTCGATATTGGTGTTCGCCCAGGTCACTGGCTCCAGATAAATCTCGTTCTTCAGCCTGGCGTAGAACACCGAGGCTTTGAGGCGGTTGCGCTCGGTCTGGTGGTTCAGGCCCAGGGTCAGGGTTTTGGATTTGGCCGGGACGATGAAGCCATTGAACGCGCCGCCCCAGAGGAAGAAGCGGTCGATGTCCGGTGCCTGGAAGGCGCTGCTCAGGCTGGCAAAGGCCGACAGTGCCGGGCTGAAGCGGTAGTTGCCGCCCAGCTCCCAGGAGGTCAGGTGCTCCTTGCCTTTCAGAGCCTGGCCCGCAGTGGGCGCGTAGCGGTAGCGCACATGCTCGCGGCGCAGGCCCGCCGAGACGGTGAGCTGGTCCATGCGGTATTGGCCGTGGAGAAAGACGCCGTCGTTCTTCTTGCTGGTGGTGTTGGCAGCATCGGAACGCTGGCCGTCAAAGTTCTGCCAGCCCGCATTCAGGATGAAGCCCTGGTGGCTGAATTGCAGCGCCACTTCGTTCGAGGTGCTGCGGTAATCGGCGGCCATGTTGAAGGTGGCGTTGACCGAATCCTTGCGCTCATCGCGGTGGCGGGCACTGAACTTCCACTGGTCGTTCAGTGCGTAGTCCACGCCCAGCCCCCAGTGCTTGGTTTCGTACTGCTGGTGGGTGTAGTTGGTGCCTTTGTTCATGCCGGGGTTGGCGTCGAACTGCGGCACGCTCAACGGGTCGGGGTAGCGGGTGTCGATGTGCGCAGCGCCTGCTTCCAGCTCCACCCGCAGGCCGTCGATGGGGCGTACCCCGGCGGTCAGGCCCCAGGTGTTGGCTTCGCTATGGTCTTTGTTGCCGGAAAGGTCGCGGTCGCTGAAGCCGCCGGTGCGGCCATGGTCCAGGGTGGCGGACAGGTCGAACTGCTCGCGCACCAGCCCGGCAGTGGCAATCGCACCGCGCTGGCCGTGGCTGCCGGCGTAGGCTTCCAGGCTGGCGCCGTTGCGGGCCTTGGTGTAGATCTGGATGGTGCCGGCCGTGGCCCCGTCGCCAAACAGCACCGCGCCGCTGCCCTTGGTGATTTCAATGCGCTCGATGTCGGCCAGGGGGATCGCACCGAGGAGTTGGGGCACCATGTCCACGTTGTTCAGGCGGCGGCCATTGACGGTGACCACCACGTTCTGGTACCCGTCGGTGCTGCCGTAGCCGCGCATGTTGATGCCGGGGGCGTAGCGGTTGCCGTAGGCCGGCGTGATTTGCAGGGAGGTCTGCTGTGCCAGATAGTCGTACAGGGTGCTTGCGCTGGCGCGTTCAATGTCCGCACGGGTGTGGACTTCCGAGGCGTAGGGCGCGTCCTGGTCGGCCATGTCGATGCGTGTGGCCGAGACGGTGACATCGGGCAGGGCCGATGCGGCAGTTTCAGCCCAGGCGGGTGCGGCCATCACGGCCAGGGCTGCGCCCAGGGCCGCAGCCAGGGGGGAGAGAGGTGCTTGCATAAAAAGACGAATCGCTTGCAGGGCCGCACAACGTCCCCGTAGTGCGGCGGTGGTGGTCAAGGATGTGCAAGCGGACAGGAGCGATCACGCACGATCGCGCACGGGCGCTGGTGGCTGCCTCCCCGCAGCACATCCGCTGGTGTGCGTGGCTGGCCGGTCTCCGGGCTGGTGCCTGCCTGAAAACAGGCGCAGAAACCGCCTTCCCAAGGCCGTAGCCTCAGTGGCGCAGAGATTTCCAAGGGGGCACTTACCGTTGCGGGGGCAGCACAGGCTTTGTCGTCGTGGGCGGCAACGCACCTGTTTCCCGTTTCACCCGCGCTGCCAGAACGGCGGCGCAGGCACCAGTCACGCGCAGCCCGCGTTTTTCACGCGGGCTGCGGGCCGCGATGATACTGCAAGCTTGTATCCGGCTGTTGCGCTGCGCTACCGCCGCCGCGTGGCCCACCAGCACAGCATGGCCCCGGCGCAGACCATGGCCGCGCCCTGCCAGAAGGCCCACGAGAGGGTGGCCCCAAGCAGCCACACCGACAGGGCCGAGGAAAGCACCGGAATGAAGTACGACGCCCCCGCCAAAATCGTCACGTTGCCGTGCAGGATGCCCACGTTCCAGGCCGCGTAGCCAAAGCCCATGGCCCCGGCCGCCAGCAGCAGGTAGAGGAGGGCGGCGGGGGTGAAATGCAGGCG
>JAHRXD010000243.1 GCA_019104825.1 Comamonas sp. | reverse complement strand
GTCTGCGGTTTGCGCCTTGCATCTGCCGCCTTGGCGGGGCAACGGGCACCAGGAAAAGATCGTGAACAGGTTCTTAGTCCCCTGCCGGCAGCGCCGTGCGGTGCCGGTTGCCCGGCCGGGCGGGCATGGGGCCGTCGTCGTCCAGGTTGTCGGCCCAATCGGGGCCGAACAGTTCGGCGGGGTGCTGGCTGCGCTCCGAGCCGTTGCCGCAGAGCATGGCATCGGCAGCGCAGTAACGGTCGCAGCCCCAGCAGGTGCGTTCGGGGTGGGCCGGATTGAGGGGGAATTTCTTTTGGGCCATCACGGTCTCCTGGCGGTTCTGCACCGGGACAGTGTGGCAGGGTGGAAAGAGTTACGCTGCGTATGGTTTCATTTGGCAGAAATCAATTTCAATAGGTGAAATAAACTCTGGCAAACGGCCTGTGTTCGCACGGCGGGGCGGTCACCGGCAAAGTGGTAGCAGGTGCTGGTGACCGTCCCGGCCACGCTCCAGCCCAGCCAGACGGTGCCGACCGGCTTGGCGCTGCTGCCGCCGCCGGGCCCGGCGATGCCGGTGCTGGCTACGGCCACCGGCACCCCGGCACGCTGCGCCGCCCCCTGGGCCATGGCGCGGACGACCGGTTCGCTGACCGCGCCGTGGGTGGCGATGAGGTCGGCGGGCACGCCCAGCAGTTCCGTCTTGGCAGCGTTGGAGTAGGTGACGAAGCCGCGTTCGAACCAGGTGCTGGAACCGGCGAGATCGGTACATGCGGCGGCGATCAGCCCGCCGGTGCAGCTTTCCGCGCTGGCCAGCATCCAGCCGCGCTGCTGCAACTGCTGGCCCAGGGCGACGACGATGGCGGGCAGGTCGTGCTGCATGGCTACCACATGCCCAGGTGGCGGCCCCCGGCCAGCACCAGCAGGGTGCAGAAGGCGGCGACCAGATCGTCGAACATGATGCCCCAGCCGCCGCGCCAGCCGCTGCCCTTGAAGCATCGGTCGGCCCAACGCACCGGCTGCGGCTTGGCCGCATCGAACAGGCGGAACAGCGCAAACGCCAGGAGCTGCCCTGGCCAGCCTGCCGGGGCCAGCAGCCACAGCACCAGCCATATGCCGACCACTTCGTCCCAGACGACGCAGCCGGGGTCGTCCCGCCCCAGGTTGCGGGCGGTGACGGTGCAGGCCCACCAGCCGACCGGAATGGACAAGGTGATCAGCATGCCCAGCTGCCAGGCGTTGAGAACCTGCTGCAGCAGCACGAACACGCCCCAGCCCCACAGCGTGCCCGCCGTGCCGGGGGCGATGGGCGAGAGGCCGCTGCCAAAGCCCAGGCCCAGGCAGTGCGCCGGGTGGTGCAGCATGAAGGCCAGGGTGGGGCGCACCGGGGCGCGGGGCGGGGCGGCGGAATCTGGGGCGGAGCGGGGGGCGCCGGCCCCGGTCGGTTCAGGCCGGAACGTGAAGCGTTTCGGCTCGACGTCCTGCACGGAAGGGGGATTCTGGAAAGGCATGATTCTTGTGGAGTGCAAAGCGTCAGGCAAAGTGGTCGAAGCCGGGCCAGCGCTGGGGCAGGCGCTCGCCCTGGGGGCCGAAGATGCGCAGGCCGGGCAGGGCTTCGATGTTGCCGATGCGGGTCACGGTGGTGGCGCAGACCCGGCCTGCGGCTTCCACGGCGGCCCGCTGGGCGCCGGGGGCGGTGAAGCACAGCTCGTAATCGTCACCTCCGGCCAGGGTGCAGGCGTCGATGCGGCTGCTGGCCACGGCCCGCATCAGCGGGTGCCGGCTGGCGGCCAGCAACTGGCGCGTGGCGCACACGTCGATGCTGGCGCCGACGCCGCTGGCGTGCAGGATGTGCTGCAAATCGCCCAGCAGGCCGTCGCTTACGTCCAGGGCGCTGGTGGCGATGCCGCGCAGCGCCTGCCCCAGGGCCACGCGCGGGGTGGGTGCTTCCAGGCGCTGGCGGGCCTGGGCCAGCACCGGGGCGGGCAGCATGTGCTGGCGCAGCAGGGCGTCCAGCGCCAGGCGGGCATCGCCCAGGCTGCCGCTGACCCAGATGTCGTCGCCCACCTGGGCGCCGCTGCGCAGGATGGCCTGCCCGGCGGGCACTTCGCCGAAGACGGTGATGCAGATGTTCAGCGGCCCCTGCGTGGTGTCGCCCCCGACCAGTTCGCAGCCGTGCGCGTCGGCCAGGGCTAGCAGCCCTTGGCTGAAGGACTGGCACCAGTCGGCATCGCCGTGCGGCAGGGCCAGCGCCAGGGTGAAGGCCAGCGGCTGCGCCCCGCAGGCGGCCAGGTCGGACAGGTTCACGGCCAGCGCCTTGTGGCCGAGCAGCCGGGGATCGACATCGGGCAGGAAGTGGCGGCCCTGCACCAGCATGTCGCTGGAGACGGCCAGCTGCATTCCCGGGCGCGGAGCCAGCAGGGCGCAGTCGTCGCCCACGCCCAGGGGGTTGCGCTCCGCCGGGCGCTGGAAGAAGCGCTGGATGAGATCGAATTCGCCCAAGGATTGCTTCATAAAAATAGCTGTTTCCGCTGATGAATAAACGTTTTCAGGTTTGAATCATATTGAAATCGTTGAAAACCAAGCGGAAGAAGCTATGTTTTTTTACGCTTGGGGCACGTTCTTACTGTATACCGTTCCCGCCATCATGGCAGCGCCGCCCCGCGAAAGCGCAGGGCCGCCTGGCGCGTGACCTCGCCCAGCAGCGGCTCGTCGGCGTGGCGCTCGCGCAGCCAGCAGGCGTCGTTGTGCCGCCGGGTGACGCTGTCGCGCAGCAGGGTGCAGGCGCTGCGGGCGTAGGGGGCGATGGCGTCCATGGTGCGCAGAATGTGTTCGGCCAGCGGCAGATGCTCGCAGGTGGCGGGGTCGACGTACATCGCGTCCAGCCCGAAGCGGCAGGCCTGGAAGCGGTTGAAGGTGTAGACGAGGTAGTCGTCCTCGGTAGGGGTGAAGGGCTGGGTGTCCAGAAACCACGCGGCCAGGGCCTGCACGTAACCGGCCAGGGCGGCGGCGCGTTCAATGCTCAGGGGGGTGTCGAACACGCGGATTTCGATGGTGCCGAATTCGGGCTTGGGGCGGATGTCCCAGTAAAAATCCTTCATGCCCTGGACGACGCCGGTGGCCGTCATCTTGTTGAAATACTGCGTAAATTCCGCCCAGGTCAGCACGCACGGCGCCCGCCCGGACAGGGGAAAGGCGAACACCGAGTTGAGCCGGGCCGAGTCGAAGGCCGTGTCCTGCCCCTGCACGAACGGGCTGGAGGCCGACAGCGCGATGCAGTGCGGGATGTAGCGGCTCATGCGGTGCAGCATCAGCAGGGCGGCATCGGCATCGGGGCAGCCGATGTGCACGTGCTGGCCGAAGATGGTGAACTGCTTGGTCAGGTAACCGTAGAGCTGCGAGAGCTGGTGGAAGCGCTCTTTTTCGTAAATGCGCTGCTCGTGCCACTGCTGGAACGGGTGGGTGCCGCCCCCGGCCACGGCAATGTTGAGCTTGTCGGCGCTGGCCACCAGCGCATTGCGGATGGGGGTGAGCTGGGCCAGCACGTCGTCGGCATCCTGGCAGATGCCGGTGGAGATTTCGATCATGCTGCGCGTCATCTCCGGCACCACGGTGCCGGGCAGCGCGTGCTGGCGCATCAGGCGCAGCATGTCGGCGGCGTAGGGGGTCAGGTCGTAATCGTGGGTGTTCAGGAGCTGCAACTCCAGCTCCACCCCCAGGGTCAGGGGGCTGGAGGGGGCAAAGGCTTCAAGCGTCATGGCGTACTCCCAGGGTATCGCGGGCCTCGCCGGCGCGGCGCAGCGCCCAGGTGGCGCCGATGGCCCCGATCAATTCCATCAAAAGAATCGCTGGCAGCGCAATGCCAACGATGGTTTTGCCGTCCTCGACCAGCGCAAATGGCGCCGTCATCAGGAGGGCGACGGCCGACAGCGGCGTCATGGCGCACGCCGTCCACAGCGCCTGCCGCCAGCTGGTGCTGCTGCCCAGATGGCCCAGGCCGACGCCGACGGACTTGGCCGCCAGGCGCAGCACGATCAGCGCCAGCACGGCCAGGGTGATGCCCTCCGTCCAGGGGGCCTGCGCCGCCACCGTGGCCACCAGCACGAACATCACCATGCCCAGCAAGGTGGCAATGCTGCCCAGCGCCTTGGCCCAGGGCAGGGGCCGGGGGCTGGCGTATTTCAGCGCCATGCCCGCCAGCAGCGCCGCCAGCGGGGCCGACCCGCCCAGGCCGCTGGCCCCCGCACTGGCCGCCGCCACCAGGGCCAGCAGCACGATGGCGGTGTTCTGGCTCAACGGACTCATCCAGCGCAGCACCAGGTGCAGCAGGGCGAACAGCGCAGCGGCCACCACGGCGGACGTGAGCAGCACTTGCAATACCGGGGTGATGTCGTGCCACAGCGATTGCTGCGGGTTGGCAAAAATGTGCGCCTTGGCGGCGCTCAGCACCAGCGCATACAGGGTGGAGAGGGTGGACAGGGTCAGCGCCCGGTCGGTCACCGGCCCGGCGGCGCGGGTGTCGGCCACCACGCGCGACAGCAGCACGGGCGAGGCCGCCATGGCGATCAGCCCCAGCGGCCCGGCGCTGCGGGCCTCCACCCCCACGGCCTGCAGGCCATAGAACACGGCGGCGTAGGTCAGCGCCGCTTCCAGCACGCTTTGCACCAGCACCATCGGGTTGTGCAGAAACCAGCGCACGTTGATGCGGGCGCCGCACTCGAACAGCACGGCAGCCACGCCCAGCTCCAGCAGGAGCAGCGCCGACCCGTGCAGCGGCCACAGCGCCGCACCAAAGCCGAACAGCCCGGCCAGCGTGCCGACCACCGCGTAGCCCAGCACCTTGGGCAGGCCCAGCTTGCGCTGGCAGGCGTACCCGGCCAGCGCGGCCAGGGCCAGCAGCAGCGCCCACTGCACTGTGGGCAGGGTGGCCCAGGCCGAAACGGCTTGGGCCTGGGCCGGTGCGAGGAGTTCTTCAGTCATGGCGGAGTTCCTTTCTTGTCCAGATCCGCCATGCCATGCCCGTTACGGCAGGAAGAAGCTGGCGGGTTTGGCCCGCAAGCGTTGGCGGATGGCAGCGTAGATGCGCGAACGCTCCACGCCATTGATGTTGTGCGCCCGCAGGGCCATGCGAAAAGCCAGGTAGAAACTGACCAGCACATTCAGCGCCCCATTGACGGGCAGCAGGGCCAAGGCCCACCAGAAGGCCGGGTGCCGTACGATGTCCAGCCCGAACGTGGCGCTGGCCGCGCCCAGCTGGCCCGAGGACAGCGTGACGTGGCGCACTTCCAGCCCCAGGCCGAAGAACCCGGCAATCGCCGGCGTCAGCCCCAGCATCAGCCCCAGGGAAATATTCGCCGCGAACCCGGAAATGTTCGCACGCCAGAAATCTCCCCAGCGCCGGGCGCGGCGCCGGCCCAGCCAGCGGGTGAAGTGGGGGTTATACCGTATCGCCGAATCCAGGCGGTGCAAAACAAACCAGTTTTCCACCCACCCGGCGATCAGGCTGCTGGTAAACAGCAGCACCCCGGTAAAGGCCGCGAATAGCGCCGACGGCCCCAGCACGTGCAGGGAATCGAGCACTTCCTGCGCGTGTTCCTCGGTCAGCGGCGGGCTGCCGAAGGTCTGCGCCACCACCAGCGAGAGCAGCAGCGCGGCGGGGAAGACCACCAGCACGTTGCCCAGAATCGCTGCCACCTGGGTGCGCACGAGGTTGGCCACCTCGTCGACAAAGGCCGACAGCGTGCCCGGCGGGTCGTCGCTGGCCTGCATGTCCTTGAGTTTGGCGGCCATCGCCGGGGCGGTCATGGCCGGCTGCTTGGTCGCCACCGTCCAGTGAAAGAGCTGGATCAGCACAAAGCTGATCGCGTAATTCACCCCCGCCCAGAAGCCGCCCCAGAACGCCGAGAACGCCAGCGCCGCAATGCCGAATTTCAGCAGCGTGGTGGCCGACATCAGCAGGCCCCCGCCGGCGGCGCGGCGCACCATCTCCAGGTATTCGCTGCGGTTGTGGCTGATGTAATGCTCGCCCGTTTCGGCGCTGCGTTCGGTCACCTTGGCGGCCAGCAGCGACGAGTTGGTCGCCCACAGGTTGCGCAGGCTGCGCCGGTCGCGCCCGACGCTGACGAAGCCGGCCAGCAGCCGCGCTGCCTCCTGCTCCGGGTGTTCGCTGGTCAGGCAGGACAGCAACTGGCGCACGCGCACGATGCGGGTGCGCACCTGGCGCAGGCGGAACACCAGCCCCACGGAAATCCCCTCGTCGGCAAAGTGCTGGTACACCGTGCCGATGGCCGCGCGGCAGGCATCCAGGCGCTCGCGCAGGCGCTGCTCGGCCTGCTCCAGCCGCTCGGGCGTGCGCAGGCCGTGGACGACTTCGACGCGGAAGTTCTCCACATCGTGGATCAGCGCATGAAACGGCTGCTGGTCGCGGGCCTCCTCGCTCATGCGCAGGCGCAGCTCGGGCGAAAACCCGTTGGCCAGAATCTGCCCGGCACAGTAGGTGATGGCCCCCAGCAGCGCGTGCCGCCAGAAGCCGATGCCCTGCTGCGCATCCGGCGGCGTGAGCAGCGCGGCCAGGCGCTGGAGCAGCGGCTCGGGCAGGGCCGTGAGCCAGCGGGCGTCGAACTCGTGCGGCAGGGCGATCGAGAACAGCTCGGACGCATCGATCGTCTCGGGCGTGCCCGGCAGCAGCTTCAGGCGCAGGCGGTCGGCCAGCTCGGTGACCATGGCGGTGCGCGGCGCAAAGCCGAAGTCCGCCAGCAAGGTGGTGATGTCCACCGTGCCGCTAAAGCGTTGCCACCACAGTTGCAGGCGCAAGCGCAGCTCGGGGTCGGCCTCGATCGCGGCCACGAAGGACTCGGCCTTGCTCAGGGCCACCTCGACCGACGGCGCTGCTGAACGCAGCCACTGCAACAGGTGCAGCAGCCAGAGGTGGCGCTCGGCCAGTTCGGCATGGGGGTCAAGCTCGGCCAGCAGGCGGGGAAGGTCGTAAGAAGAATGGCGCATAGGGCGGGAATGGTAAAGCAGACCGCCGTTCTGGCCGCCTGCACCAAACTGCGACAATCATGGCCCTATGAGCCGCAACACCGCCCCTACCTACCGCATCGCCCCGTCCATCCTGTCCGCCGACTTTGCCCGCCTGGGCGAGGAAGTGCGCAACGTCATCGCCGCAGGCGCGGACTGGATTCACTTTGACGTGATGGACAACCACTACGTGCCCAACCTGACCTTCGGCCCCATGGTCTGCCAGGCGCTCAAGTCCCACGCCGTCACGCCCGATGGCCGCCCGGTGCCCATCGACGTGCATCTGATGGTGCAGCCCGTGGATGCGCTGGCCCAGGCGTTTGCCCAGGCCGGGGCCGACCTCATCAGCTTCCACCCGGATGCCAGCGCCCACGTCCACCGCAGCATCCAGGCCATCAAGGCCGCCGGCTGCCAGCCCGGGCTGGTGTTCAACCCCGCCCTGCCGCTGGACGTGCTGGACTGGGTGATCGAGGACATCGACCTCATCCTGCTGATGAGCGTGAATCCCGGCTTCGGCGGCCAGAGCTTCATCGACAGCACCCTGCGCAAGATCGAGGCCGCCCGCAAGCGCATCGACGCCAGCGGCAAGGACATCCGCCTGGAAGTCGATGGCGGCATCAAGGCCGGCAACATCCGCGCTGTGGCCGATGCCGGGGCCGACACCTTTGTGGCGGGCAGCGCCATCTTCGGCAAACCCGATTACCGGGCGGAAATCGACGCCATGCGGCATGCGCTTCAGAAATAAGAGCTTTTTCCGTTGATAAATAAACGATTTCAGGTAGATATATATCTGAAATCGTTATCAATCCAGCGGAAAAAGCTATCGATAGCATAGAAATGCAGCTACAAATCCCTTCTGCCGCCCCGTTGGAGGCGGACGCCATCCTGCTCGACCTGGACGGCACCCTGGTCAATACCCTGGGCGACTTTGCCCAGGCGCTCAACCGCATGCTGGCCGATCTGGACCTGCCCGCCATCGACGCATCGGCGATCGAACACATGGTGGGCAAGGGCACGGAGCATCTGCTGCGCTCGGTGCTGGCCCATGTCGGCGTGCCCGACGTGGCCGCCCGTTACCAGGACGCCTGGCAGCGCTACGAATACCACTACCTGCAATTGAACGGCCAGTACGCCCAGGTCTACCCCGGCGTGCTGGCGGGCTTGCAAGCACTGGCTGCTGCCGGGTTGCCGCTGGTCTGCCTGACGAACAAGCCGCTGGCCTTTGCCCGCCCCCTGCTCCAGGCCAAGGGTCTGGAAAAGTTTTTTCAGCAGGTGTACGGCGGCGATTCCTTCGCCCGGAAAAAGCCCGATCCGCTGCCGCTGCTCGAAGCCTGCAAGGCCCTGGGCACCGCGCCGCAGCGCACGCTGATGGTGGGCGACTCCAGCAACGACGCCCAGGCGGCACATGCGGCGGGCTGTCCGGTGGTGCTGATGACCTATGGCTACAACCACGGGGTGCCCATCACCGATACCCCGGCGTTGGGGTATCTGGATCGGCTGGAGGCGTTGCGGGTGGCGGCTGGCTAGTTCGCTGGCGGTAGTCGCTGGTTTTGGGATTTTTTGGGGCTGCTGGCCGGGTCTCGCCCCGGCGGGCGACTCACTTTCTTGCCCGCGCAAGAAAGTAAGCAAAGAAAGCGCGTGGCGCGGCCTGTGCCGTGGAACTCGCTTCGCGCCTGCGGCGCTCCGCTCGGACAGCCACGGCAAGCATGATTTGCTAGCGCTCTGCTTGCGTAAACGCTGCGCTTCTTTTCATTGTTCTTGAAGGAATGGCTTCTCGCTTTTGCTGCGCAAGCCTCGAAGCCATTTTTTTGCGCTCTTTACTTTTTTGGGCGCAGCGCTCAAACAACACCGGGCGCGAAGTCGCGCCCCACGACGCAGGGCGCACCCATCAGGGCGCAGCCCCGAGAACCAGCAAGCCGCATCCAATCTGACTCGCCGTGGCTGTCCGAGCGGAGCGCCCAAAGGGCGCAAAGCGAGTTCCACGGCGTAAAAGCTGCGCAGCACGCTTTCTTTGCCTCCTTTCTTGCGCGTGAAAGAAAGGAGGTCGCCTGCCGGGGCGAGACCCGGCCAGCAGCCTAAAAATCCATAAAGATCGATAAAACCCCGTCAAAAAACCTCAGAACGTCTCCCAATCATCGTTCTCCGCCCCTTTGCTAGCCCCAGCAGACTTGACCGCAGGCGCCGCCAGCGCCGCCGGTTTGGCAGCAGCAGGCGCCGCCGGTTTGGCCGGTGCCGAAGCAGGACGCGGGGCGCTCCCCCCCAGGCCGGAGGCTTTGGCGGCGGGTTTCGGGGCCGGTTTGGGCGCAACTGCCGTAGGTGCAGGTTTTGCAGCAGGTACAGCTGCGGTCATTGCCACAGGCGCCGGGCGGGGCGTGCCGGCGCGGCTGCCATTGACCTGGAAGAAGGCCATTGCCTGCACCAGTTGCGCCGCCTGGCCGCGCAGGTTGTCGGCGGCGGCGGCGCTTTCTTCGACCAGGGCGGCGTTCTGCTGGGTGGCGCGGTCCATCTGCGTGATGGCTTCACCCACTTGTACGACGCCGGAGCTTTGTTCGCGGCTGGCCGCGCTGATCTCGCCCATGATGTCGGTGACGCGGCGGATGGCGCCGACCATCTCCTGCATCGAGGCGCCGGCCTGGTCGGCCAGTTGCGTGCCGTGGCCGACGCGCTGCACGCTGGTGTCGATGAGGCCCTTGATCTCCTTGGCGGCGTCGGCGCTGCGCCCGGCCAGCGCCCGCACTTCGGCGGCGACGACGGCAAAGCCCCGGCCCTGTTCGCCCGCGCGGGCCGCTTCCACGGCGGCGTTCAGCGCCAGGATGTTGGTCTGGAAGGCGATGCCGTCGATCACGCCGATGATGTCGGCGATGCGCTGGCTGCTTTCCTGGATGTCGCGCATGGTGGTGACCATCTGCTCGACCACGCTGCCGCTTTGGCTGGCGACGTCGTTGGCGCTCATGGCCAGCTGGTTGGCCTGGGCGGCGCTGTCGGCGTTCTGGCGGACGGTGGAGCCGAGCTGTTCCATGGAGGCGGCGGTCTGCTCCAGGGCGCTGGCCTGCTGCTCGGTGCGGGCCGACAGGTCGTTGTTGCCCTGGGCTATTTCGGTGCTGGCGGTGGCCACGCTGTCGGCGTTCTGGCGCACGCCGGAGACGATGTCCGCCAGCCGGGCCTGCATGTCGTGCAGGGTGCGCAGCAAGGTGGCGGTTTCGTCCTTGCCGCTGACGACGATGGTCTGGGCCAGGTTGCCCTGGGCAATGCCCTGGGCGTGGTCTACGGCCTGTGCCAGGGGGCGGGTGATCGAGCGGCCCAGCGACCAGGCGCCCAGCAATCCCAGCACCAGGGTGATGGCGGTGCAGGTGCCCAGGATGATCTGGCTTTGCCGCACTTCGGCCAGGGCGTCGGTGCGGGTCTGGGTGTAGGTTTCCTGCTGGAATGCCTCGAACCGTTCCAGCGCCCGGTCATAGGCTTCGGCCAGGGGCCGGAGGTCGTCTTCCACTGCCTGGGCGACATATTCACCGTTGGCGTTGCGCTCCATGAGCTGTGCCCGCAGGTTGCGGTAGGCGGTGCGCTCCTGGCCCATGGCCTGGAAGAGCTGGCGGCCGCGCTCGGTGTGCAGCAGTGCTTCGATTTTCTTTTGCGCCTCGCTGATGATGGCCGAGGTGGCGGCGATTTCCGGCTCCCAGATCTTGTTGAACTGCGGGTCCGGGTTGAGCAGCATGGCACGGGTGCGGATCCAGTTCTTCTGGGTGTTTTCGCGCCAGCGCACGGTTTCCTGCAGGCGCGTGTTGTCGTACCGGGCCATGGTTTCGGTGACGTCGCTGATCACCTGCATGCGCCAGATGCCCAGGCTGGTGAGTAGCACCATGATGAACAGGACGGCGCCTGAGCCCAGGTTCAGGCGGGTGCGGACTTTCAAGTCATTCATTTGCATGGCAAGCCCTTTCGGAGTGACAAGGTATGGGAGGCAGTTGAGGGGGGATGTGGAAGATGGGCAGCGGAAGGCGCAATGCCTCAATCCGGCTGGCCGAGCAGGGCCTGCTTGAGCGTCTGGTCAGCGGGCCGGGGGCCGAGCCAGATGCTCAGAAGGGCGTCGAAGAACTCCCGGTCTTTGAAGGTGTCCGACTTGACGGTGCCGTTATGCGATACGACGGTGCCGGTGCCGGGGATCCAGTCCATGACCAGCTCGTCGCCGGGCTGGAGTTTTTTGATGTCCGTGAACACCTGGCTGATTTGCAGCATCGAGGGTGCGAGGCGGTAGAACACGGCCTTGTCGGCGTTGGCCTCCAGGCTGCGCAGGAACAGGCGCGACAGCTCCTCGGCGTCGATGGTGCGCAGCGGCACCAGGCGAATGCGCTTGGGGCCGGTCAGGGCATTGGCCTGCGCCTGGGTCTGCGCCTTTTCCGGCAGGTAGATGCCGGCGGCGTAGATCTTGAACATCAGCTTGTGGCGAATGCCCGCGCCGTTGAGCGTCAGGGTGCTGCCGTGCAGCTCCAGCTGCGGTGCAAAAGGCACATTGGCCAGCGTCACGGTAGCCGACGTTGCCGCCGGGCCGGCAGCATGGCCGGTACAGGAAAGGGCCAGGGCGCCTGCGAGTACGGCAGCGTTCCAGAGACCATGGGCAGGCAGGGGAGACGGCATTCGGAGCCCTTCGATAACGTGAGAAATTGAAACTAATTGTAGTGTGCAGGCGATAGTTTTTCTGTACCTTGCCATTTCACGATGCCCGCCGTGTTCTGACGCGGGGTGAATGGGCTTGCGCCGTTGGTGAAGGCGTTTTGCGCAAAACTTACCTAAAATCGTGGGTTTTCCAAGAAATACCCGCTTTTTTGTTCCAGGGAGAAGCTTTTCACCCCGGATGGAACCCCCAGGAGGACTTCCCGAATGCAAGGTTTGCACCTGACCGCCGACTTGTACCAATGTTCCTGCGATCGTGCACTCATGATTAGTGCGGATGCCATTGCCCAGTTGTGCCGAAGTCAGACCGATGCCTCGGGCCTGACCCTGGTGGACGACAAGTGGGTCAAGTTTCCCGAATGGCAGGGCCAGCCCGGCGGCGTCACCGGGGCGGTGCTGCTGGCCGAATCGCACCTGGCCATCCACACCTGGCCGGAGACGGGCAACGTCACCATCGACGTGTACGTGTGCAACTTCTCGGACGACAACTCGGCCAAGGCCCGGGCGCTGATGGATGGCGTGGTGGCGGCCTACGCCCCCCGGGATGCCGTGCGCCAGCAACTGTGGCGCGGCGATATCTCGACCAATACCGTCGGTCAATACCCCTGGGTGATGGAACAGATCACACCCCATGCGGCGTTCGGCTTCCGGGCGCACGACGTGCAGCGTACGCAGACACCGTTCCAGACGCTGGAGATGATGGACACGCCCAGCTTTGGCCGCGTGATGCGCCTGGACGACCGCTTCATGACCAGCGAGGGCGAGGAATTTTTCTACCACGAGTGCATGGCCCACCCCGCCGCCATTGCGCATCCGGCGCCGCGGCAGGCACTCGTCATCGGCGGCGGCGACGGCGGCCTGGCCGAGGAACTGCTGAAACACAACACGCTGCAGCGCGTGGTGCTGGCCGAGCTGGACGAGGCCGTCATCCGCGCCAGTCAAGCGCAATTGCCGCGCGTCCACAACGGCGTGTGGGACGACCCGCGCCTGCAAGTGCAGATCGGCGACGGCATGGCGTATGTGGACGCCACGACCGAACGCTTCGACCTGATCGTGCTGGACCTGACCGATCCCGACACGCCGGCCGGTTCGCTGTATAGCGCCGAGGCGTTGCAGCGGATGCGCCGCGTCCTGAACCCCGGCGGGGCGCTGGTGCTGCACCTGGGCAGCCCGGTGTTCCACCCCGAACAGGTGCAGGCCCTGGCCGCCACGCTGCACGGCTGCTTTGCCCAGGTGGCGTGCTACGGCGTCTACGTGCCGCTGTACGGTGCGTACTGGGGCATGGCGGTGTGTTCCGACACCTTGCAGCCCACCGCGCTGACCGCGCAGGATGTGGCCCGGCGCCTGGCCGAGCGCGGCGTGGGCGAGCTGCAGTACTACAACGACCAGGTGCATGGCGCCCTGTTCGCCCTGCCCAATTACTACCGCAAGCTGGTGCAGCCTGAAAAATAAAAGAGCTGCTACCGCTGATGAACAAAGGGATTCAAGGTTTTATAGCCTTGAATCCCTTTGTTTTCGTGCGGTGACAGCTATTTTTAATGGGCCGGCTGGCCTTGTGGCGCCTCCGGCGGCGCATCCGTGCCCAGCAGGGCCTGCTTGAGCAGGGCGTCGGCCGGCTTGTCCCCCAGCCAGATGCCCAGCATGGCGGTGAAGAAGGCCGGATCGGCAAACTGCGCCCCCTGGGGCTGGCCGTTGATCGAGATGCTCATGCCCGTGCCCGGCACCCAGTCCAGGGCGAAGCTGTCGCCGTTGCGCAGCTTTTTCTGCTGGGCAAACAGCTCGCCCATCCGCACCACGCCCGGCAGCACGTGGCCCAGCTCCTGGCGCGGGGTGTTCTGCTCGATGCCCTTGGTAAACAGCTTGCCCAGCTCGTTGGCGTCGATGTCGCGCAGCATGTGGATTTCCAGGCGCTTGGGGCCGGGCTGCTGCAGTACCTGGGGGAAGCTGTGCGCTTTTTGCGGCAGGTACAGGCTGGCGTGGTAGACCTTGAACACGGCCTTGTAGCGCGTCCCCGAACCGTTGAGCACCAGGGTCTGGCCGTCCAGCGTGAAATGCTCGGGAGGCGTGTCCGAGGCCGCCGCCCGGGTTGCCAGGGGCAGCAGGGCCGTCAGCAGCAAGGCCAGGGCGGGGAGGAAAAAACGGCAGGCACGCAGCATAGAAAGTCCTTGCAAAATCAATTAAACACGAACGGTCGTGCTTTTGATGTGGGCAGATTCTCTGGCGCGGCTGCACCGCTGGCAAGGCTGTCCGCTGCGGCCCTAGGGTAAATGCCGGTCGGGAAAACGCGGGGTGGCTGCCTGCCCCCCGGGCGGGCGATTGCCATGCGCTACACTCCCGACCCATGTTCATTCACTACGCGTTCATTGCAGGTTGTGCCGACCGGGGAGCCTGGCCCTGGCGTAAGCCTGCTGCTGTAACCGCTTGAAGCGCCGCGTGGCGCACCTGGGCGGTGGCTGCCCGGGCCGCCGCCGTTGAATGAACCGCAGCACCGCAACGTCTGCTGCCCCTTGTTGCAAGGAAACCTCCCCCGTGATTACCGAGCTGGAATTTCAAAGCCTGGCGCGTGCCGGCTACCACCGCATCCCCCTCGTCACCGAAGCCTTTGCCGACCTGGAAACCCCGCTGTCGCTGTACCTGAAGCTGGCGCACGCCCACGGCGACGGCACGAACAGCTTTCTGCTGGAGTCCGTCGAAGGCGGCGAGCGCTTTGGCCGCTACAGCTTCATCGGCCTGCCCGCGCGGACTTTGCTGCGGGCCAGCGGCTTCGGGGCCGAGGCGAAAACCGAAGTCGTCACCGACGGCCAGGTGGTCGAAACCGCCACCGGCAACCCGCTCGACTTCATCGCCAGCTACCAGCAGCGTTTCAAGGTGGCGCTGCGCCCCGGCCTGCCGCGCTTTTGCGGCGGCCTGGCGGGTTATTTTGGCTACGACGCGGTGCGCCATATCGAGAAAAAGCTGGAAAACTCCTGCCCGCCCGACACCCTGGGCATGCCCGACATCCTGCTGCTGCAGTGCGAAGAGCTGGCCGTCATCGACAACCTCTCGGGCAAGCTGTACCTCATCGTCTACGCCGACCCGGCGCGGCCCGAGGCCTACAGCAACGCCAAGAAGCGCCTGCGCGAACTGCGCGAGCAGCTCAAGTATTCGGTCAGCGCGCCGCAGGTGCAGGCCACGCAGGGCTACCCGGCGCAGCGCGACTTCGCCAAACAGGACTATTTGGCCGCCGTCGAGCGCGCCAAGGAGCTGATTGCCGCCGGCGACTTCATGCAGGTGCAGGTGGGCCAGCGCATCCACAAGCGCTACACCGAATCGCCGCTGTCGCTGTACCGCGCCCTGCGTTCGCTCAACCCCTCGCCCTACATGTACTACGACCACTTTGGCGACGCCCATGTGGTGGGCGCGAGCCCCGAGATCCTGGTGCGCCAGGAGAGCACGCCCGAGGGGCAAAAAGTGACCATCCGCCCGCTGGCCGGCACCCGCCCGCGCGGTGCCACGCCCGAGGCCGACCTGGCCACCGAGCACGAACTGCTGGCCGATCCCAAGGAGCGCGCCGAGCATGTGATGCTGATTGACCTGGCGCGCAACGACATTGGCCGCATCGCGCAAACGGGCAGCGTCAAAGTCACCGAAGCCTTTGTGGTGGAGCGCTACAGCCACGTGATGCACATCGTCAGCAACGTGGAAGGGTTGCTCAAACCCGGCCTGTCCAGCATGGACGTGCTCAAGGCCAGCTTTCCGGCGGGCACGCTCTCGGGCGCACCCAAGGTGCACGCCATGGAGTTGATCGACCAGTTGGAGCCGACCAAGCGCGGCATCTACGGCGGCGCGGTGGGCTATTTGAGCTTTGCCGGGCACATGGACATGGCGATTGCCATTCGCACCGGCGTGATCCAGAACGGCACGCTGTACGTGCAGGCCGCCGCCGGCGTGGTGGCCGACTCCGTGCCCGAGCTGGAATGGCAAGAAACTGAACACAAAGCCCGCGCCCTGCTGCGTGCGGCGGAATTGGTAGAAGAAGGATTGGAATGACGTTGGCCATCGACAAAGTGCCGCACTGCACCAGCATGACCGAGGTGCGGGCGGGCGTGAATGCCCTGGACGATGTGCTGGTGCCCCTGCTGGTGCAGCGCAGCGGCTACATGACCCAGGCCGCGCGGGTGAAGAACGACGAAGGTTTGGTGCGCGACGAAGAGCGCATTGAAACCATCGTGCAGCGCGTGCGCACCCTGGCGCAGGCGCAGGGCGGCAACCCCGACCTGATCGAGCGCATCTACCGCGCCATGATGGAGTGCTACATCGCCTACGAACACGATGAGCTGGCCCGGCTGCGCGCCGCTGGCCTGTCGCCGAAGAAAGAGGAATCGGTATGAAAGTTCTGATGCTGGACAACTACGACAGCTTTACCTACAACATCGTGCAGTACCTGGGCGAGCTGGG